>NZ_CEYLVT010000246.1:0-10858 GCF_982860115.1 Moorena sp. | reverse complement strand
TGCCTATTGCCTATTGCCTATTGCCTATTGCCTATTGCCTATTGCCTATTGCCTTTTGCCTTTTGCCTTAAAGGGATAAGCTTTGTCCTCATAAGTATGATAATTGCTATATAACTTCCAGAAATATTTATCCCTGGATACTCAAGGCTTAGTTTGCAGTGTTTCGCAATGTATCTGAAGGTAACTCCCCAAACATAGCTTTGTAATCTTGAGTAAAATGACAAGGACTGTAGAACCCAAATTGACTAGCAAGAATGGTTATAGTACAACGTTCTGGTTCGCTTGCCTTCAAGCGTTGTCGCACTGCATTAAGTCGTCGTACCTTGAGATAGCGCATGGGACTCAAGCCAAATAAGTCCTGAAAACCATAGGATAAGGCAGAACTGCTAGACCCTAAATTTTGAGCGAGCTGTTTTAAGGTCAGAGGTTTTTCCAAGTGTGCTAATATTTCTTTTTCAGCTTGGGCAATCAACTTTGCTCTTCGGGAAGGTTTGATAAAACACTTGGAATTTAACTTAATGGGAATCTGACTAATCAACAAAGGAAGGAAATCATCAGCAACGAGTTGCTCAATATGAGGGTTTTGTAACCAAGTAGGTTTGTGTAATGCTAACCAAACAAGTTGTTTCAGGTAATCTTTAATTTCGTTCATCCCCGTTGGTAGCAAATTCACATGATTTTTACTCCGGAAATTATCGTCTAGATCGTGGCGTTGTAGTTGGTCTGCATAAGCATCAAACGTTTTAACAGGGATTATAATGTGTGTCAACCTTGCACCTTGAGGAAATATGTCGTCTGCTTCCCTGTTATTGAAACCAAAAATAGTCCTTTGAGGCTCCAAAGGGTGACGGAAGGAGTAATATTCCTTTTCATTGTCAGACCAAAGTATCGCAAAAGATATGTATTCCTTTGTACCATCACCCGAAAATTGAATCCCTTGGTTCGCCTGATTATATACAAAAAATAAGTTACCAACCTGAATCGACAAAAACTCAGCTTGAAGAGGACCGGGACTGAGTTGTATTATTTCCTTATTTTGATACTCAAAAAACTCTTTGAAAGTATCCACATCTGTAAAGGATTTGGAGAAAATATTCTGATTGCCTGTGCCAGGATCATCCTCAGCTTGGGTAGTTTTACTATTGTTGGCATAAATTAACAAACTCATTTGAGCACCACTCGAACAAAAAAATAATCCAACTACCTATAAGCAAAACTAATATATTTCAAAAATTAGTTATTTAAAACTTATAGCTGAGAAAGTTGGAATTTTTGATTATTCACAGAGATAGCTTACCACTAAAGTTAACTTGGGGTGGAACCCGTGACGAATTTAATTACGGGTCAAGGGCACCGTGAGGTCTTTGACTTACCCCATAGCACAACAGAGTGAGCATAACCCACCCTGATTCGATTAGGTCTTTGGATGAATGCTTTTTCCTGGGGTGGAATAGTTCTCCACCTGGGTCAGCACCCCACTCTGAAGAGTTACTGCTCAGTAGGAACCTCCGCGCCTAGCCTGCGGCAACGCTGCGGGAACAGGCGCAAGAGGATGTCAACAAAGAGTTAATCAATGAAAAACTCAAATGACTAAGTGTATGAAGAAAACTGTACTAAAACTTAAAAGATTACTCAATCTCCTAGTTGTGGCGATCTTTTCCCTAGGAGTATTAGTACCACCAGCCTTGGCTCAGGAAATTCTGCCACAACCTGACCCAGAGTTTAACGGTCAAATTGGTGTGACTTACGACACTTCCGGGGAGCCAGATAAGTCAATTATGGAATCCCCTGAAGCCCCAAAAAAAGCACCTAACATTGTCCTTGTCCTCTTGGATGATGTGGGATTTAGTTCCTCAGAAACCTTTGGTGGCTCGATTAAAACACCAACTTTGGAGAAGCTAGCAGACGAAGGGATAACGTATAATCGATTCCACACAACTGCCCTCTGCTCGCCAACTCGTGCGGCTCTACTAACTGGACGCAATCACCACTCAGTAGGCAGTGGAGTGGTTCAGGAACTGGCAACAGGTTATCCTGGTTATAAAGGCTTGATTCCCAAAAGCACAGCCACCATTGCCGAAGTTCTCCAAGAAAATGGCTACAGCACAGCTTGGTTCGGCAAAAATCACAATGTTCCTGATAACCAAACCAGTATGGTTGGTCCCTTTGACCGTTGGCCTAATGGTTTGGGATTTGATTACTTCTACGGATTTATTGGTGGAGAAACAGACCAGTGGTATCCAGCACTGTATGAAAACCAGAACCCAATCAATCCACCAGCCAAAACCAGTGATGGAGAAGACTACAACCTCACCCATGACCTTGCGGATAAAGCAATTGGTTGGATGAACAATCAGCATTCAATTGCACCCGATCGTCCTTTCTTCCTTTACTTTGCTCCCGGTGCTACCCACTCACCTCACCAACCCCCAGAGTCCTATCGCGATAACTACGATGGTGATTTTGATGATGGTTGGGACGCAGAGCGTGTGAAAATTTACAATCGTCAGAAGGGCATTAACGGTGAAACTGCGAAAACTCCCGGTATAATTCCTGCTGATACTGTACTTACCCCTCGCCCAGAAGGAATACCTGGTTGGGATGAATTCGACGACAGCGCTCGTGCGGCATTAGCCAAGGAGATGGAAATCTATGCGGCTTTTCTAGAATACACTGATGTAGAGGTAGGTCGTGTCCTTGATGCTATTCCTGAAGAGGAAGTAGAAAACACCATGATCGTCTATATCGTGGGTGACAACGGTGGTTCAGCAGGCGGTGGTGTGAATGGAACTTGCAACACCATGAGAAATCTTAACGGACTGGGCTATAACATCGAAGAAATCAAGGAGTGTGCAGACAAGTGGGGTACGCTTGAAGGCGGAACCTCGCCAGGATACTCCGTTGGCTGGGCTTGGGCTACGGATGCACCTTTCCAATGGACAAAAGAGGTAGCTTCCCATTTTGGCGGTACTCGCAATCCCATGATTATTAAATGGCCTAAGGAGATTCCGCTTACTCCAGACAAAAGGGAGATCCGAGACCAGTTTCACCATGTTATTGATATCGCACCGACAATTCTGGAAGTAACTGGAATTCAGGAACCAGAGATCGTTAACAGCATCCAGCAGCAGCCGATAGAAGGGGTAAGCTTAGCATATACCTTTGGTTTTGATAAGAAACTTCGTAATGGGGAAGGTGCTAAAGGTACTCATAAAACTCAGTATTTTGAGATGTTTGGGAATCGAGCCATATACAAAGATGAAGGAGAACACGAATGGATGGCATCAACGCTGCATAAGTCACCACTTAGCAAGAGTAAAGACCCGCTACCTTTCGATGAGGATGAGTGGGAACTGTACGATTTAAAGACTGATTTCTCCCAAGGCAACGACTTATCTAAAATCAGTGACTTATCTGCATCACCCTATCTTCCTAAGAAATTAGAGGAACTCAAAGACTTATTCCTAGTTGAGGGAGGTAAGTATAATGTTTTTCCTCTGGACGATCGCTTTGTTGAACGAGGTGATGTTAGTTTACGTCCCAGTTTTACTGCAGGACGCTATCATTTCGACTTCTATGAAAGTGCCGTTCGACTGCCAGAAGGGACAGCACCCGATGTGAAAAGCAAAGATCATAAGGTTACTGCTGAGGTAACGATTCCTCCTGAAGGTGCTGAAGGTGTACTCCTGGCGCTCGGTGGAGAGACGGGAGGCTATAGCTTCTACATTAAGGACAAGAAACTCCACTATACCTACAACTTCTTTGGCACCCACTACGATGTTGTTTCTATCGACGACATTTGCTCATACGACAACGTTTGTTCTGGTGATGATGTTACCCTTGGATTCTACTTTGACTACTCAGGAAATTATGGAGATGGTCAGGGTTTCCCCGCTACAGTTACCTTCTTAGTTAATGATGAGGAAATTGATAAGAGTAATATCGAGCCTTTGAGCATGTTTGGTAAATACAACATCCTACAAACCGTACCTGCACGATTCTCTCTGGAAACTCAAGATGTAGGGATGGATTTACTCACACCAGTCAGTCATAAGTATAAGGATGAGTTACCTTTCGCCTTCACAGGCAAAATTAAGAAGGTGACAATAGACCTTGAAGAACCACCTTGCTCAGGATTGTTGGATTGCAGAATTCCAAACTAACCTTCCGTTGAAGTGGCAATTGCTTTGTAAGCTCTGTTGAGAACGTAAAAAATAATTCATGCGTCCCCCATAATTGGGGGATTTATACCAAATCCGGTTCTCAGAGTACGTGAAAAATAATTCATGGATCCCCCATAATTGGGGGATTTAGGGGGCGAAGTAACACGTTTTTTCTCAACCGGATTCGGTATTACTCTGCGAATGCTATGCCGCTACGCACCACCCTACGCAAACGCCTCTACAGGATTTATATTTTGTCTTTTGCTCACTCCTCATTCCCTTAACCCACAGTTCAGCTACAAAATTATTAAATGCCATGAATCAGAAAACTTTGGTACCAACAGACAACTACTACTCCAAACCGAGGCAGGAGGGTCAGAATATTTATGATCTTTGGGAATAAGGGAAAGCCTACCAGGATTCCATCACTCCTAGTATCTACGTTCCCCAATACCGCAAGTTTATTACCAGCAGAATTAAATCTTTGGTTGACTATGATTACAGTAAACCGATTTTAAGTGTGGGTAGTGGGAATGCTTTTGTGGAAAGGGATTTACACCAGCAGGGTAAGCCCAAGAAAAAATGGCTCATAATTTGCATTGGTTAGCTCACGGGGTGACAACAAAGCTCAAACCTAGATAGGTGTTAGGTGTTAGGTTTTAGGTTTTGGTTAAAATGAGCGCATCGGAGTCATTTGTATTTCCCAGCAATTGAAGCAATTTTTACAAGACTTCGTCAATAATAATTTTAATAAATCCATCCCGCAAGGGCAATCTTACCGCGCAACCTAACCCCTAAAACCTAACCCCTGTAAGATTTTCAAGAGCGCTTGTCACCCCCCCAGGAATAATACATAAGGAAAAACCTTGTCTTCTAAGTATAAAAATCGCTTTTCGAGCATCGGGATGCATCGGGCTAGTCTTCTGCACCAAACGCAGCAAAACATTTGTATCCACCAAATAGCTCATAACATTTCTTCTTCTCTTGTGTAGATACTTTCTCGGTCAACTGCTGTATCCGCAAGTGGCGGTGCTACAGTAAAAGATGCACTATTGATTAGATCCATCAATGCCGAGTTCCATTCTTGATCGGTTGCTGTTTGATAGAAAGATGTTTGTTTTTGGTTAATCAAACTCTCTTCAATTACAGATTCAAGATAGGTGTCTAATGATAAACCTTTGGCAGCAGCTTGAGCAATTAAACGAGCCTCGACTTCTGGTTTAAATTGAAGCGTTATAGTCATTTTTTTATAAATAATGAAATTATTTTCCAGGCATTACCATTATAACTGAAGTTAACCATACACGTGTACTATCACCCCCTGAGGTAAGCATTCAGCTATCAGCTATCAGCTATCAGCTAATGGGCGTTCGTCTCAGCGTCGTTCGCACAGCGTGGCCAAAGGCCAAAGCCTGTGCCACGCTGTGCGAACAGCTTTTGAAGAAGCGATGCAGCGCCTTCACGCGGGGGTTTCCCCCATGAGCGACTGCATCAAGACAACAGGTAAGCATTGGAATAATGCTGAGTTACTTGGACTTTTAGCTGACGGCTGACGGCTGAGTGCTGAATGCTTACCCCCTGAGATTGGTTAGATATCGGTTGCTCGTGGTTTGAAACCCCTATAATCTCGTAGAATTATACTCGCAATAGAGTTAATTTGTTGAGAATGACCTAGGTTTTTTCGAGGGTAAGCCACAGCTTATTGATTCTTGCCCTTACCCTGCCATCAATTATAAGTAAAACTTATAATTGGTTGAAAATTATTTAATTATATTTTATGGCTGAGAAAGTTGGAATTTTTGATTATCCACAGAGATAGCTTACCCCTAAGCTAGGAAATGTCGGCAAAGTCAATTTCCGAATAGCCAAAAAATAGACCTCTTGCAAAAGTCTATTTTGGCTACGTAAGACCAATACTTTCGGTTCCATTTTTGCAAGAGGTCTAATGTAGAAGTAATTGACTCCACCCACTCATCCCAAAATCATCTCGATCGCGTTTTGGGATGGAAGCTTGAGATCGAGATTTTGTTATTCCTTTTTACAAGGTTTTAACCATGTTTTTCAAGGATTTTTTAAACCGAATGTTGAGAGCGATCGCGATATTTGCGATCGCCATCTCTCTCCTATTGGGAAGTATTACTCCCCCTGTCTTGGCACAAACTGCTGATGGCTCGACCCTGCCATTCCCGCCAGTGCCATCAGCCAGCGTTGCCGGACCGACTTTGGCAGAGTCCACCATGATCCGGCGCGAGGAACCGAACCGTATACCCAACGAAGATCCGCCCAACATCCTGATTATCCTGCTGGATGATGTGGGCTTCGGGCAGCCTGACACCTTTGGTGGCGAGATCCACATGCCGACCCTAAGCCGTCTGTGGGATGAAGGGATTGCCTATAATACCTTTCACACTACTGCCATCTGCTCGCCCACCCGCGCCGCTCTGTTAACAGGGCGCAATCACCACCGAGCCCAATCAGGTACGATCGCAGAATTTTCGGTGGACTGGGATGGTTACCTGGGGGTTATTCCCAAGACCACTGCCACGGTCGCCGAAGTTTTGAGCGAATACGGCTACAAAACCTCTGCCTTTGGCAAATGGCACAATACCCCAACCAATGAGACCACAGCTATGGGTCCATTCGATCGGTGGCCTACTGGGCATGGTTTCGACTATTTCTACGGCTTCCTTGCGGGTGAAACCTCTCAGTATGAGCCGCGCCTCTATGAGAACCTCAACCCCATAGAGCCGCCCCACGACGAGGGTTACCACCTGAGTGAAGATATGGCGGATAAAGCGATCGCCTGGATGCGCCACCACCGTTCCTATTCTCCCGACAAACCCTTCTTGATGTACTGGGCACCAGGGGCAGTCCACGGTCCTCACCACGTCTTCAATGAATGGGCAGATAAGTATAAGGGTAAATTCGATGACGGCTGGGACGAGTACCAAAAGCGGGTCTTTGACAACCAGAAAACCCTGGGCTGGATTCCAGAAGATGCGCAGCTAGCTACTCGGCCTGATGACATGGCAGCATGGGATGAGATTCCCGAGTCGGAACGTGACTTCCAACGGCGGTTGATGGAAGTCTATGCAGGGTTTCTCGAACATGTGGATACCCAGGCGGGTAAGGTGATCTCGGAACTCGACAATCTGGGCATTCGCGACAATACCATCGTCTTTTATATTGTTGGTGACAACGGAGCCAGTGCCGAAGGTCAGGAGGGCACTATCAGCGAATTTCTTGCCCAGAACCTAATTCCCAGTACGATCGAGGAGCAACTTGAGGCTCTCGACGAACTAGGCGGACTTGATGCCCTGGGAACCCCAAAAACCGAAAATATGTACCACGCTGCTTGGGCCTGGGCAGGGGATGCCCCCTTCCGTTATACTAAGCTAGTTGCTTCCCACTTCGGTGGTACCCGCAACCCGATGGTTGTCTCCTGGCCCGATGGCATCACCCCCGACAAAACCCCCCGGTCTCAGTTTCACCATGTCAACGATATCGCTCCAACTATCTACGAGATCCTGGGCATTACCCCCCCGGTCGAGGTTTACGGCTTCAAGCAAAAACCCCTCGATGGGATTAGCATGAAGTACACCTTCGACGATGCCAACGCACCGGATCGAAAGAATGTTCAGTATTTCGAGAACAGCGGCAGCCGAGGCATCTATATCGATGGCTGGTATGCCTGCACCTTCGGTCCTCAGATCCCCTGGAATATAGCTAAATCAGCAGAGGGCTTCCCTGACTGGGATCCCAATGAAGACGTTTGGGAACTGTATCACATTACCGAGGACTTCACTCAAATGCACGATCTGGCCGCTCAGGAGCCAGAGCTTTTGGAGGTAATGAAACAACTGTTCTTGGAAGAAGCAGAAGAGAATTTGGCATTCCCCATTGGGGGCGGCCTGTACATCAACACTAATCCCGAAGACCGGATCGGGAGTCCCTACAGTAGCTGGGTCTTTGATGAAAGCACAACTCGTATGCCCGAATTCACTGCACCAAGCCTAGGTCGCGAGAGCAACCTGGTTACGATCGATGTCGATCTGGGTGAAAATGCTTCCGGCGTTCTCTATGCCTTGGGAGGTTCCGGTGGCGGTGTGAGCTTGTTTATGGACAACGGACTGCTCAAGTACGAGTACAATATGCTGCTCCTAGAACGTTATAAGGCTGGATCGGATTCACCGATCGCTGCTGGTCATCACACCATTGAAGTAGACACAACCATCGAGGATCTCTATTCCCCAGGTGAAGTGGTTATACGAGTGGATGGTGATGAAGTGGACCGAACCACTATCGAAACAATCGTCGTGGGAGCCTTCAGTGCCAGTGAAACCTTCGATGTCGGCACGGATCTGGGGGCACCGGTTTCCTTAGACTATGCCGATCGCGCTCCCTTTGAGTTCGACGGGACGATCAACAAGGTTGAAGTCAACTTATACTCGGCATTGGAGCCCTACCAAGCTTCCGAAGATATTAGTAATTAAGACTTATGGAACCGAATCATTCAGGAGGTTATCGATAAGTAACTGTCTTAACAGTCACTTTTAGATCGCTAGCCATTAGATTAGGATGTCGGGAGGTATTTCTATATGCCTCTCGGCATCACACCCATCCCAAAATCATCTCGATCGCGTTTTGGGATGGAAGTCCGAGTACCAAACTTTTAGTAGGGTGGGCATTGCCCACCCTTATTCATTTCATCGCCCGAACTAAAACGAAACTGTTTAACCGCTCTGCGATCGCCCTCTGAGATTACTGTTCTTGAATATCCATGTTTTTATCCTTGCTTCAGAAGAATTTAACTCGTCATCTTGTTGGCATTTTGCTGGCAGTCTCCCTCCTCTTCCTGTTCCCAACTGTCTTGACTTCGTCACCTTTGGCTTTTGCCGATTCTCCCTGTCCTGAAGGTATGGTGTCGATCCCTGGGGGAACCTTTACGATCGGGTCCGACACCTACTATGCTTCAGAGCGTTCTGCTGTTGATGTGACCGTGGATAGTTTTTGCATCGATCGCCACGAAGTTACCAACGCTGAATATCAAGCATTTGTCCAAGCTACAGACTACATCACCGTTGCTGAACGTCCCCTGGCCAAAGACCAATTCCCTGGCTTAACCGAAGCACAACGACAGCCCGGTTCCCTGGTGTTTCAGCCCCCTGCACCGGGTATCCAACAAGTAGCTTATTTAAGCTGGTGGGATTGGGTTGTTGGTGCTAATTGGCAACATCCCTACGGACCCGACAGCACCATTAAAGGTTTTGACAACTACCCTGTTGTTCACATTGCCTATGAAGATGCGGTTGCCTATGCCGATTGGGTGGGTAAAACGCTCCCCACCGAAGCCCAATGGGAATATGCAGCACGGGGTGGTCTTGACACTGATACCTCGATCCCTGGTGAACAATATGCCCCTCACAAAGCCAACACCTGGCAAGGCTTCTTCCCCTTCTTCAACACCAAAGCCGATGGCTATCTCGGTCCTGCCCCGGTCGAATCCTTCTCTGCCAATGGTTACGGTCTGTACGATATGCTGGGCAACGTTTGGGAATTAACCGCAGATTGGTATCGTGTGGGTCATAGGGGGAAAGATCGCAGCCTCAATCCATCGGGACCGGATCAAGGGAGTAGTTTCGATCCGCAAAAGCCTGATCAAGGGGCACTCCATGTGATTAAAGGCGGATCTTTCCTCTGCGCCCGAAATTATTGCAGCCGTTATCGTCCTGAAGCACGAGAGTCCCAAGCTCCTGATACAGGAACCAATCATGTGGGTTTTCGTTTAGTGGCGATGCCTTGGCACAATCAAGGTTAGGGCTGAAATCGTTATCCTTCTGTCTATCCCAAAGTTACGGCTGACTGCTGTTCGCGTAGCGTGGGCATAGCGCATATGCTTACGTTAATTAATTTTGAAACAGCAGTGGCTGGTGCGTTACGGCGCTTCTGGCGTAAACTCTAAACTGTTGCTAGTTGATTACGCCGCACCTAACGCACCCTACGGGATGATTGATTAAAAACTAGTCACTGAATCCAGCCTACCACTTATCAGCCTGGTCTAGAACATAAGCAGCTACATCTTCAATTTGCTGGGCGTTTAAACGACCACGAAAGTAAGGCATAGGTGCTTTGCCGTTTGTTACTTGTTCGATGATAGCTTTATCAGAATACATGCCATATTTCTGCAGGTCGCTCTTCTTCAGCGTTTTGTCCTGCTTGACTACATTTTTGCCGCCCATATGACAAGAATTGCAGTTAGCGTTAAATACCGCTTTCCCATTCTTTGGATTACCAGCAGCTAAAGCGGAATCAGGGAAGCTGAAAGTTATTAACGCGAAAACTAGCAGAATCGCAATTAGTATTTTTTTCAAAGTGTTTCTCCTCTCAATATGGCGTTGAGCCAGATATTATCGTAAGCTGAGAGGGGTGACTCGGTCAAACCCCAGGGTGTGAAAGTTATAACAATAATTAACAATTAAATTAACAATTAATAAGATGGGCAATCTCCACTCAGGGGAAACCAAAGAATCAATAAGGCAGCCTTAATATCACTACTATTGATATACCTATGCAATAGTGCTGATAATCAAGGCTGAATAGGGTCATAATATTTGCCCAATTTGAAGGTGATAACCTCTAAAATTTATTAGTAATAAATAGCATTAAAGGTAGGCTAATTTAGGCAAGTGCGATTG
>NZ_CEYLVT010000245.1:0-11003 GCF_982860115.1 Moorena sp. | reverse complement strand
TGCCTTTTGCCTTTTGCCTTTTGCCTTTTGCCTTTTGCCTTTTGCCTTTTGCCTTCACTTCACCCATTACCGATTACCCATTTAGCCCTTAGGTGTTTCTGATTTGGGGTCATTTACTAAAGCAGGGCAACGGATGGTAAAGGTAGAGCCAACACCAATCTGGCTTGTCACGCTAATTTTACAACCCATCATCTCGCAGAAGCGTTGGCTTATGGAAAGACCTAAACCCGTTCCACCATACTTTTTGGTGGTTGAATTATCTGCCTGGGTAAATGGTTGAAATACTTTGTTAAGCTGTTCTGGAGTCATACCAATGCCAGTATCAGTTACCGAGAATATCAACCAATCATCAGATTTGAGATTGGCTAAGGTATTGGCGGAGGTAGGAATATCGATTGTGGTGTAGGAAGCACTTGAGGATCTCGAATAAGATTGGGGTAACTCCAACATCAGTTCGTTCTTGCCATTCCTATGGTTACTTCCTTCACGAACAATGCTAAAAGTAATCGTGCCTGTCTCAGTGAATTTGGCAGCATTACTTAGCAAGTTTAACAGAACCTGCTTGAGCTTAGTCCGGTCAGCCACCATTGCCCCGAGAGAATCAGCACTGCTGATCTTTAGACTATTGTTCTTCTTCTGCATCAGTGGCTTAGCAAGGCTTTCCAATTCCACTATCAGGGTGGTAACATCAAAGCTCTCTAAGTAGAGATTCATCTTGCCCGCTTCAATCTTTGATATGTCTAGAACATCACTGATCAGTGTGAGCAGGTGCGTACCAGAGTTCCAAATCTCCTTTAAGTCAGAGACGAACTCGTCATAGCCTAATTCCTCGGCATCTTCCCAGAGCAACTGACTTAAGCCCAGAATACCGTTAAGGGGTGTCCGTAGTTCATGGCTCATACTAGCCATAAACGCACTCTTGGCATGGTTGGCTTCTTCAGCTGCTTCTTTTGCCTGTTGCAACTCAATCTGAGCCAACTTGTTCTCCGTAATATCCCGGACAATGGTCAGCACTTCGTTATCTCCACTGACCACAATCCGTGCTTCAAAATGGAGGCGTTGGCTATTAATAAACATCTCATGTTCAAAGATTTGGATCTCCCCAGTTTCCAAAGCTTGGTGAACATTGCGGATATAAAGTTGAGCTATCTCTTGTGGTAATACATCATACACCGTTTTACCCAAGACTTGATCAAAAGACCCAAAAGAATTATGACTCCTTGCAATTTTATACTCTAGAAATGTACCATCGTGACTGAACTGCACCATTAAATCTGGGATAGCATTAAGCAAGGCTCGATTTTTAGCTTCACTTTGGCGCAGAGCTTCAGCTCGCTGTTCCAAATTTTTAATGAGTTTTCGCAGCTGGGATGTCATGCTATTGAAGGAATCTGCCAACTCCGCTAGCTCATCCTTGGTGTGAACAGTAATAGTCTGCTTCAAGTCCCCAGCTGTCAAACGCTTAGTTGCAGCAGTCATCTGTTGCAATGGTTCAGTGATTGACCGACTCAGCAGCAGTGCCAACAGGGTACCGGCAGCCGCTGCAGTTATTGCCACCACTAGACCTTGATTGCGTACCGCAGCAATTTTATTATCCAGAGGTTTTGTTGACAGTCCAAGACTAATCGCTCCCACTGTATCATTACCCAGAATCACTGCTTTCCCAACAGTAAGTTGGTTAGCTTCCCAATCTTCAAATGTCTTATCTTTTTTTAGCTTTAGCAGCTTCTGGCCAACAGGGTCACTCTTGAGACTATACACCTGACCGTCTACCGAATCGGCTTTGGCTACGATCCGTCCATCTTTTTGGTAGATATAACCCTCCTCCACTAACCCCTCCTCCCCGAGCTGCTCCATGACCTCCTCCAAAGAATCAGCATCTTCGTTGTGCAGCGCATCATCAGTCACTAAGATCAGAGTCTTAAGCAATAGTTCAGCCTGTTGCTTGAGTTCTTTACGAAAGGTTTGTTGCTCACGGTGCAGAGATAGCATGGTGACACTAGCCACTGCCACAATGACCAAGCTAGTCATGGTCATTGTCAGTTTAGTGGCTAATGGCCATTGTCTCCAGCTAAATCTGCCCATGCAATTTACCGATTCTCAACAATGTTGTATAATTGTTGCATCCTTTCCAACCCCTGTAGAGTTGGGAATTCATCAAACTTAGCAGTCTTCTGGAACTTAGTCAGCACTTCTTTACCCTTGGGGTCTTCATGCATGGTACTCAGGATACTCTTGAGCTGAGCCATTAACTCAGGATCCATATTGCCTGGAACCATCACCAATTGCCGAGGTACCTTTTCCGTCTCAGCCAAAATAGTCATGGCTTGCCGGACATCCTCCGGGACTTGCTTGAAAGTCTGGTTATCCACTGCACCAGCGTCTGCCTTTGAGCTAATCACCCATTGGATAGTATTTTCATCATCATCACTGAAAATATACCCCACCTCATTAGCTGCCACTACATCACTGGCTGATCCCTTTTCCTTAGGCTTCAAACCTGCTTCAATCAGATAAGCCATAGGTAACATATAGCCAGAGGTCGATTGTCTATCATCAAACGCTACCTTCTTACCCTTGAGGTCAGCTAGGGATTTAATCCCTCGGTCTTTCATAGTAAAGATAATCGTGTGGTAATCACCATCACCCCGTTTCCAGCGGCGCAAAATTGGTTGAGCACCAGACTCTTGATTAATCCTCATGGCTGGGTAGAGGCTATCGAAGTATAGGTGTACCTCCCCTTCTTTCAGCCAGCTGATCATGGTCGGAAAATCGGAGGCAATTTTTACTTCGCCAGTGTTAATATCAAACTGACTCAACTTGTCAGCCAGGTAATTTGCCAGGGGCTGGAAGCGGCGAATCTTTTTGGCTGGATTTTTTGAAATATCACCTAAGACAATCACCTTAGTGTCTTCAGAAATTGTCGATGGCTCTAAACTAGGGTTTGATTGTTCTGCTGGTTGAGTACAGCTCACTAATGAAGTGAGCAGACCAAGGAGCATAACTTTTCCTAACAGCTTGGTTAACATAGTGTCCTACTCTCAATTACAGTTAGAACCGATGTCTTCACAGGTAGATACTAGGGTTAGCCATGTCAGGATGGCTACCTTAGCCAACTTAGCAAAGTTTTCAGTGAATCTACCTAAGAATAGCGATTTCCTGCAGGACACTCTACCTCAACACAAAAGCCCATAGGTAAATTCACTGATTCGGTTATCCCCTTGAACTGTAGATGCCTTAGTAATTCCTTGGGTTAGGTGAAGAGCAATACAGGGAACTTTGTGCCAGAACACCCTAGTGCAGTTGGGCTAGAGCGAGTTGCATGCTTAGAGGGAATGACCCAGTCGCCTGATGGACAAAGGGAAAAGGTATTCGTCTTACCCCAAGGCCTTTTCCTTGTCCTCGTAGGTTTTGCCTCCGAAAAATCATCTCTTTGAGAGTACCTTAGTTTCACAAGTTTCACCTCCCCATAGACACCCTGTGCTAAAGCACACCTTGCATAGCTCGAAGCTCCGGTTTCTTGAGAAGTCATAGATTACCTCCCGGTTAGACAATGACTCTTGAGGATCGGAATAGATGCATTAGTGTGGTAGAACCTAGGAGCGTTTGTTTTATGGTATCACTTGATCTCGTCACATAACATGATCTACTTACTAGCAATTTGTTGCACATCTTAATAGTTATGGGCTCTTAATGTACACCTTCTACTAGACTATATCGAATCACATAATTTTATATTATTAATAGTTTTTTAGTAATTTAATTTGGTTTATCCAGTAATTATTTGTACCATTTTTGCTGGATATACTACCATCCGTTATAGTTTTTATTAAAAAAATAAAAAGAAATAAAATTGATGCTAAACAAGTTTATAATCATTTAACCTTTCGTAAATCCAGGATTAAGTTTAAAAGCAATAATGCGACTTGGTAGTATAACTCGATCGACACTCTAAATTTGCGTGAAAAAGGTTAAGTACCCTAAAGACTATTTATAATGGGGGCGTTTCACACTCTGTTATAGATTACTAATAGTTAATATATTTTTTAAAAACTAGCTAGTTTAAAAAAAACTAGCTAGTTTTTAAACTCTAAAACTAGAGTAAACAAACTAGTAATTATGATGAATAGTCAGAGTTATAACTACTTTTTTATCTAAAAACTTAATCATATATCCAAAACTATGCTAGTATTTCTTAATCATATTCTGCAAATTACCGCCAAAGTGGCGTGAAACAAAGTTGGATTAGGTTTTAAATTAAAGTGATCCCATCACGCTGTGGTGATTCATTATTTAAAGATTGACTAAAGACTTTGTGAAGTTTAAGTAAAGATTTGGTGAAGTTTCAGTGAAGACTACTAGAACTACACGAAATTTCACTGATATAAAAAATTTCTCATATAAATTGCATCATAAATTGCATCAGAGGCATTTAATTTACAGTATCTAAGTATTACCTCTACCTAGACGGAGTAAGGAACACCATGGTAAAAGATCAGAGTCCATCTATTTCTCATAGAAAAATGCCTAAAATCATACAAGCAACCATTAACTCAACATTGCTGTTGGGTATACTAACATCACCTGCCGCCGCCTTCTCCCTAAACATCAAACCGATTTCTACCTTTTCCACGGGAATCTTCGATGATGGAGCGGCGGAGATATCGACTTTCGATCCACTCAGCCAAAGGTTATTCGTTACCAATGCTAGTAGCAATCAAGTCGATGTCCTGAATTTTGTCGGAGGCAACCTCTCGTTATCCAGCACCATCCCCCTGGCATCCTTTGGGGCAACACCAACCAGTATTGCCTCTAGCAATGGCTTAGTAGCGGTTTCCGTAGCCAATGAAGTGCGAACTGATCCAGGAACAGTGGCTTTCTTTGACACCAACGGTAACTTCAAAACATCGGTCACGGTTGGTGCCTTGCCTGACGCGGTAACCTTTACCCCAAATGGCAGAAAGTTACTGGTTGCCAATGAAGGAGAGCCAGCCTTCTCAGAAACTTTAGGTCAGATCGTTAATCCAAAGGGGTCGGTTAGTATTATCGACCTTCTTGACCCGAAGCATCCTACTGTCAGAACTGCAGACTTTAGTTCGTTCTCAAAACAGGATCTCGAAAACCAGGGAGTTCAGCTGTTTGTTGATGCATTTGAAGAAGTTGAGGCTTCATCCCAGGACGAATTCGGCATTGAGGATTTATTCGAGTCTCCGATTACCCCTGATCGGGATCTCGAACCGGAAAACATCACTGTCTCAGACGATGGTAAAACTGCCTGGGTAGCACTCCAGGAAAACAATGCTATTGGTGTTCTCAATCTAGAAACTAATGAGTTCACCAACGTTGTGGGTCTCGGTGTCAAAGATCACAGTGAGCCTAATAATGGTTTAGATACTAGCGATAGAGACGATGCTATCAATATCGAAAACAGGCCAGTGTTTGGGTTATTCCAGCCAGACCAACTTGATGTCTATAGCGTTGACGGCATAACTTACTTAGTCAGTGCTAACGAAGGCGATTTCCTCCGCATTGAGGGTGACTTAGACGGTGAAGAAGTCAGGTTTTTCCAGGAAGATGATCGAATAGATGACTTAGTGTTAGACCCAACTGTTTTCCCTGATGCGATCGCTCTACAAGAAGACGATGTCCTAGGACGTTTGCAAGTTTCAACGATCAATGGTGACCCTGATGGAGACGGTGACTTTGACGAACTGTTTGCCTTTGGAACACGCTCCTTCTCAATTTGGAAGGTAATAGAGGATGACTTAGAGCTAGTTTTTGATAGTGGCGATGCTTTTGAACAAATAACTGCTGACCTATTTCCGGATTTCTTCAACGCTGAAGCTGAGGAAAACAACTTTGATACCCGCAGCGATAATAGAGGTCCGGAACCCCAGGGGATAAAAGTGGTTGAGTTATTCAATCGCACCTTTGCCTTCATCGGTTTTGAGCAAATTGGTGGCTTCATAGTCTATGACGTTACCGATCCTGAAAATGCATTTTTTGTAAATTACATCAACAACCGCGACTTCCTAGGGGATCCTGAGGCTGGTACAGCAGGGGATCTTGGTCCTGAAGGATTGCTTTTCATATCAGCAGAGGATAGTCCCAACGACATACCGATGCTAGTTGTTAACAATGAGGTCAGTGGCACAACTACTGTCTATTCAATCGAACAAGTACCAGAACCAAGTTCTCTATTGGGTCTGTTACACGTTATTGCTTTAGGGTGTATCGCTTGGAAGGGAAAGCTTTCAACAACATGTAAAGAGACTAGGCTTTAAAGGCAAGTAAGACTGGGGGAATAATATCTCCTCCAGTTTAATCACTTGGTATGCAGGTAAATCGTTAATTGTTAATTGTTAATTGTTAATCGTTAATTGTCTATGTAATTATTTAGGTGTAGGGGTTGACAAACTCTGTAACGTGTGAATTTGGCAGCAAAAATCAGCTAATTTGGATTGTTTAATACAGTTTGATTCAGGCCGCTGGCAAAATTAACAAAATAGCTTCAAAAACAACTCCAAAACTTGAATAATTACATTGTCAATTTTAAATACACACCACAGCCTTTACTCGAATAAACTTAATCTAAATTTTATCTAAATTTTATCTAAATTTTATCTAATTAATGTAGCAAAACTGTTTTTATTTGGTAATAATCTATCTGCCCATTACTCCCTAAAATAATTTGTGATTGAGGGTACAAAATTAATGAATTGGGTTATGAATTGGGTCAAGGCCAAGGAATCTGGGGATTAGCCGCCAACTCGCTAGCCACTGCTGCTGCGCCGTATTGATTCAGATGACTCGGATCAGCAAAATACTGATTTTGGTTTAGCCACTGCCTCCCCATATCGATAAAGATAAATCCTTGATCAGTTTGTTTGAGCATCCACTGCTGCAATTTCTGTTCACGACTCAGACGCACTGGATCTAAATAGTCTTTGGTAAGGGGTAAGTTAACCACCACTAAGGGAATATTTTGTTTCTTCAAAAAGCTTTTAATAGCATTGACAGCAGTAGTCTGTTTACCAGCAAAACTGAAGGGCTGATAATCGGCATCATATCTCCCTGACACTCGTGGATGGCTCCGATAGTAAATTTTTGGGTTAAAGGTGCCATTCATAGGGAGAAAACCATTAGCATTGATGGCAAAAGTACTATAGCCAGTGTTGGCGGGAGTTGACTGTTTTGAAACCAGTTGCAGGTTGCAGGTTGCAGGGTCTAGGTTGCAGGGTCTAGGTTGCCGATTTGAAGTTAAGGTCGCTGTTGCCCAAAGTCTAGTTTCTGGTGCCCATTTTTGATAAATTTTAGTAGTAACACTGGAAATAGTAGACTCAGAAATAGCTTGGCAAGTATTGGCAGATTCCTTTTGACTTTTAGGAAGTGTGGGGCGATCGCCTGCCAGCAAACGTTTATATCCTTCAGAGGCGACGAGGGATTGATAGGTGCGGTCTACTCGTCCACTATTGAAGGCACGCACCCCATCAGCCCAGATCACTAACCGTGGCAATTGTTCTGGAGTCAGGAGCTGACGGAGTTGGAAGTCAACAAATTGAGCTGTGGCACCATTTACCCCAAAATTGAAAACCTTTAGCTCTCCTTTGCCTAACATTCCTAAGGATTTTTGGAGTTGCTGAGGATCAAGCCCTTGCAATGCGCGGGAACTACCTACAATTAGAATGTCAGGCCTACCAACGGCAGCAATATAGGATAGATAAAGCTGCAGCTGCTGATCAAATATGTCGTTATCAAAACTAGAGAAGGGCAAGGATGACGTGGTTGCTACTGCTTCAAGGTACGCTAACTCTAGGTTCTTGATATATTCAGCAATTTTTTTTTGAGCAAAAATCCGTTTAGGACTGTCTGCTGGGATAGCTTGCAAATCCTCAATGGCTTGAATCCACTCATTAATCACAAAATGCCAATCTTCTGTTGATCGAGCTAATTGTGCCATTGCAGTTGCTCTTCGTTCTTTTTTCATACCCTTGGTAATCGGATCAATAGCAGAGCAGGCTGGGGGAGAACCCTGATCGACTACTTGATTGCCAGGGGATACTGCTAGTGAGGGGAGTAGTGTGTTTGCTGCATGGTACAGTGGCGTAGTCTTCCAAAAGCCAGCGGCAAGTAGAAGTGATGCTATGGTAGCGCTACTGTATAGTCTAAACCAGAATTTCGGCATAGTTTCGATGGGGTACCCTCAACTTACTTCAATCAGTTCAAACAGAACTATGTTGACACTCCACCTTCTGAGAAGGAAGAGGATTCTTAGTGAGAGCGAGTCCAATATTATCTAGTTTAACACAACTTTTATCCCAATATATTAACGTAGTTTGCTCAGCTCATTCTATCTATAATTATCTATAATTAGGATAATGGTGTTTAGTTAAACCGTTCTGCTTCAGGCAATTTATAGTCAGATAATTTTTAGGTTTCACCAGATACTTGAATTAAAACAGTTCTGTCTCTAGGTCCATCTAATTCAACGAATAAAACCGATTGGTAGGTGCCCAAAGCTAATTTGCCATCAATAATAGGAATATATTCGCTGTTGTTTAGCATCATGGCCATTAGGTGAGAGTGGGCATTGATCGGTTCATCAGGAGGTACAATCCTTAAGTGCAGGTCATTATGGAGATATTTACCATCTTTAGGGGCTAGCTTGTCTAGATGGACTTTGATATCTTCGAGTAATCGTTCTTCATATTCATTAATGGCTAACGCAGTAGTTGTATGTCTGGAAAAAACTAAAGCATGACCGTTTTTAACCCCAGTAACCTCCAGTAATTTTCTGATGTAATCGGTGATCTTGTAGATAGCGATAGATTCGTGGGTTTTAAGTTCGATTATTTCACTCTTGACCAGCATGACTGCACACCAATAAACTAATAACGTTGACAATTAAACTAAATTACCAGAAATTTTTGAAAATGAAAGAGCAACTGCTCCGTGGGCTCAACCAAATTTTAATGCTCGATGTTTTTCTAGTCTTATTGAGCTTTCTTTGGTTTGCGATCGCATTGGTTGGTCGTTCGGTTGGTATTCCCTTGGGACTGGAACTATGGTACAGCCTTTGGCAGCCAGTATTTACTCCCGCCATTGGCGTGCTGATGGCTGGAGCCATTTTTAGTGGGCTAATTAACCAGATTTCTAAGCGTTTGACCTCCAATTGAGTAGATAAGTGCGTAAGTGTGTAAATGGGTAAGTGCTCAAAAATAACCAATAACTATAGAAGTATGGATAGAACATGGACACTGATTTATCCTTAATTCTTGATACTTCATTTGATAATTTTTCTAGGCAAGAGCCATGTTGCGTAAAGCTTTGTTGGTCTTAACCATGATTGTCATAGTCGGTTTGGCAAACCCGAGCACTGCCCAAACCGCTGACTACCCCAGCCTTTGGGATACATTAGCAGAACTAAAGTCCCATGAGTTTGTGGATTTAACCCATACCTTTCATCCCCAGATTCCCCACTGGCCAGGCTTTGATCCTGAAAAACGCACCACAACCTACTACTACGATGAGATGATTGGCACCAAGGGCTCTGGATTTTTGGTACAGCGCTATAATCTTCCTGGTCAGTGGGGTACCCACGTTGATCCGCCAGCTCATTTCGTCAGGGGTAAACGGTTTCAGGATGAAATCCCGGTCACTGAAATGGTGCTACCCCTGGTGGTAATCGATGTCAGCGACAAGGTGACTCAGAACCCCGACTATCAAATTACCCTGGAAGATGTACGAGCTTGGGAACAGAAATACGGTTTGGTGCCAGAAGGGGCATTTGTAGCAATGCGTACGGATTGGTCTAAGGCTTGGCCTAGTATGACGAAAATGCGTAATGCTGATGCTAATGGTATTGCCCATTATCCTGGCTGGAGTGCTGAAGTACTCAAATATCTTTACGAAGAACGCTACATTACTGCTTCCGGTCATGAACCAACTGATACTGACCCTGGAATTGCCACTAGCCAAGGGGACTATTCCCTAGAAAATTATATTCTCAGCCAAGACAAGTATCAGATCGAGTTGCTGACTAACTTGGATCAGGTGCCGGAGTATGGTGCGATCGCAATCGTAACTTTTCCTAAACCCCTGAAAGGTTCTGGTTTCCCAGCAAGGGTGTTCGCAATTATTCCCTAGTGCTGGAATTTACTGCTGAAATTTTAGTTAGCGAGCGATCGCATTTATCGATTCATGATTATCTCTAGCAGCAATCAATCACAAATCAATCGAATTGGTATATAGGGCTTAGCGCTATATATATTTACGAACCTTTGGCAGATTGACTGTCTTGATTGAGCGCGGTCAAATAATTCTAATGGAAGAGGTTATCTACCGAGAGGCAGATCTAACCTAAGAGCAGTAGATCGATTGCTCAATTTAGAGGACACAAAGATGAAAGGAATTTTCGGTGCTCTACTACCAGGACTGATCACAACCGGTTTTGTAGGCGCAACACTACTACCCGCTGCACCGGCAGCTGCTGGTGATTTATTAAGAGATATCGGTATTGGTGCCGCTGCTGGTGCGGTAGTTGGAGAATTAACTGACAACGGCTCATTGATTGGTAATAGTGCCAATGGCGCTGCCGCTGGTGCTGCTGTCAATGCTACTAAGCGCAATAGAACTAGAGCTCGGCGTAACAGTGCTGGGAGTCTAGTTCAAGATGCAGGGTTTGGTGCTGCTGCTAGTGTTGTCACTGGCGTGATCATTGATAATGGCTCCGTGGTAGATAATGCGGTTAAAGGTGCTGCTACTGGTCTAACCATTAACCTTCTAGACCGTTGACACTCCCAAGTAGCCCATACCTTGGGATTATCTAATCGTCGGCAACCGATGTTTATTGGTAATCTACCGACTTAGGTCTAAGCCGAAGTAATGGTTAGTTAGCCATGCGTAGGATAAATGCTACACGATTAAGGTGAGCATTTATCCAGCTGGCCTAGGGCGTGTTTTCTTGCCTCGTTATATCCTAAAAGTAGTGTGTTCAATGGGTG
>NZ_CEYLVT010000244.1:0-11085 GCF_982860115.1 Moorena sp. | reverse complement strand
TTGATGCAGTCGCTCATGGGGGAAACCCCCAAGACCGCGCTGCATCGCTTTCCGCTCAAGCGCCAGGGTTTAGACAACCCGCCCCGTAACGCACCACCTTGTCAAACAACTTTTAGGAGATGCACCCAGTCTAATGGGACTAGGGAATACTTTTGAAAAGGACAGCGCTTCGCTAAAAGCGATGAAGCAAAGCTTCCGCTAAAAGCGATCGCGTAATTTTTCTTAACTAAGTTTTATTTTCAACTTGCTTAGAAAGCTCACACTCTACTGTTATTTTAAGATTACTTTTAGCCGTGCCTTTGGTAACATAAGGAATCCCCGCTTCTCCCCCTAATTCAATCCCAAATTCTAGGGTTACTTTTTTCACATTAGGTATTGGTTTTTTCTTAAACGCATTTAAGCCAATAATGGTGTAAGCCCGGATCGTCCCTTCAATGATTTGAGCGTGTTGTATTATTTGCTGTCGTAGCCTTTCAGGAGAACTCATGCCCTTGTCGGTGAGAGCTTCTTCTTCCTCTTCTTCTTCGTCTTGGTTGTCTGGGCTGCTTACCGTAGGAATTTCTAAATCTTCTGTAGCTTCAACATAAATAATTGTGCCATCCTCTAGCTGAATTGGCGTTAATTGTGTCATAGCAGAATATTTCCTAAACTATTTACCGGCAAGACTGATAACATAATTGTATTCCTCTTAATTACCTATTTATCATTAAAAAGCTGGTTGTCATGAGTCGGAATGCCTTAGTAATAGGAATTAATACTTACAGCTATGAACGCCTCAATAATTTAACGGCACCTGGGCGGGATGCAGAAGCTGTAGCCCAATTACTAGAGAAGTATGGAGACTTTAAAGTAACGCGACTCCCAGCAGTTAAAGATAAGCAGAATAATACCATTCGGGTTGGTAAAAAGACCAAAGTCACTCTAACTCAGTTAGAAGACGCCATAGTACAATTGTTCAAACCAAATGGGAAACCCCCAGATACAGCGCTACTCTATTTTTCTGGACATGGTTTACGAAAAAGCAAGGGGATACAAGAAGGCTTTTTGGCAACTAGTGATGTAAACCCGGACATGGGTAACTGGGGTGTTCGTTTAAAATGGTTGCGGGAACTACTACAAGAAAGTGAAGTAAGGCAGCAGATTATTATTTTAGATTGCTGTTACGCCGGAGAAGTACTAAATTTCGAAGAAGCAGACCCCGGAGACCGGGGTAAAGGCAGAGACCGGTGTTTCATTGCTGCTTCTCGTGCCTTTGAACTGGCCTATGAAGACATTGGTAGTAATCATAGTGTTCTCACCTCTGCACTGATCAAGGGATTAGAACCAAGCCAACAGCGGTGGGTAACTAACTATTCCTTAGTTGATATTCTCACTAAAGAACGGAATGCTTTTCCCCAGCGTCCTACTTTTAGTAATTCCGGTGAACCAATTAATCTGACTCACAGGTGGACCGCAGCAACAAAACAGTCAGCTGCATCAGCAAAAAGTATCTGCCCTTATAAAGGCTTAGCTTATTTTGATTGTACTGAAGAAGATGCTAAGTATTTCTACGGTCGTACTGCCTTAACGGATCAATTGTTGGAAAAGGTGCGTGTTGGTAATTTTCTCGCTGTCTTGGGAGCGTCTGGTAGTGGAAAATCTAGTGTAGTTAGGGCGGGATTGTTGTATCAGTTACAACTGGGACAGAGGTTATCGGGTAGTGAAAGTCGGCAGATAAAAATCCTTCAGCCCGGTGAACATCCCCTCAATTCCTTAGCACTAACCTTTGTAGATTCTGGGTTATCTGATATCGAACAAGCGACTCAATTAGCTCAAGCCGAGGATTTGATCAAAAAGGGTTCTGAAGGGTTGAGACAATTAATCGCTGTGACCGATACCCAGCGGGTGATACTGGTAGTTGATCAGTTTGAAGAAGCGTTTACTTTGTGTCAGGATAGCTCAGAAAGGCAACAGTTTTTTGAATGCTTATTAGGAGCTTTACCTAAAACCGGGGATAAACTCTGCTTGGTATTGACGATGCGGGCAGACTTTTTTGGTAAATGTCTTGAACAGGACTATAGCGGATTAGCACAGCAGATTCAAGAACATGGAATTGCTGTTATGCCCATGTCACCAGAGGAGTTAAAACAGGCAATTGTAGAACCAGCCAAACAGGTAGATTTAGAGATTGAGCCAGAACTGGTGAAAGAAATACTGGCAGATGTAGCCGATGCGCCAGGGTATCTGCCATTACTGCAATATACCCTGACACGACTGTGGGAAGAAAGCACTGATAACTGTTTGCGGCTAAACACCTATGCCAAATTGGGTGGTGTGATGGGTACTTTGCGTCAACGGGCGACTGAGGTCTATGAGCTATTTTCAGAAGAAGAACAAGCAGCAGTTAAGCATATTTTTCTAGCACTAACTCAGTTGGGGGAAGGTACAGAAGATACTCGCAGACGAGTATTTAAACCGAATTTAGTGAATCAGCGCTACAGCGAAGAACTTATTGATACCGTAGTTCAGAAGTTGGCCGATGAAAAGCTAGTTGTTACCACGGAAATGGTAGGTAAAGGAGGAGGAGCAAAGAGAGTAGCAGTGGTGGATGTGGCTCATGAAGCCTTGATTCGTCATTGGAGTCTGTTGCGGAGTTGGATAAGTGAAAACCGGGATGGGATGAGAATAGCCCGTAAGATTGAGGCGGCGGCTGAAGAGTGGAAAATAAAAGGAAAATCGGCAGATTATCTGTTTAATGGGGCAAAATTGACGGAAACGGAGAATTATTTGGAGGATTATTTTGAATTAGGTTTGCTGTCTGTGTTGGGGAAGGAGTTTATTAAACAAAGTATTCAGAAGCGTAAGAGAAATAAAGGGGTAAGGGTTGGGTTATTTGCTTTTGTTATAGGTGTGGTAGCAATAAGCTCAGTTGTATCGACTCATTTTGGCTTAAAATCTCGTAAACGGGAAATTAATTCAAACTTACTCGCACAAGCTACCAAGATTAAGTATTCTCTATCAATAAAACCTACTACAAAAGAATTGCTCGAAGCTATTGAAGCAACGGCTAAAAGTCAATCCCAGCAAAAAGACTTAGAACCAACGGTGATCAATGAAGTTAACTCTAACTTATTGGCAGCTTTAGATAAGGTTAGAGAAAGGAATCTTTTAGAAGGTCATACAGAAAGGGTCAATGATATCGCTTTTAGCCCAGATGGCAAACAGATTATCAGTGGCAGTAGGGACAACACAGTGCGTTTGTGGGACACAGAAACAGGTCTTCTAATCCATACATTAGAAGGTCATACTAGAGCTGTCTATGCGATCGCTTTTAGCCCAGATGGTAAACAGATTCTCAGTGGCAGTAGGGACTCCACAGTGCGTTTGTGGGACACCGAATCCGGTCAAACTCTCCATACTTTACAAGGTCATACTAAAGGTGTCAGTGTGATCGCTTTTAGTCGAGATGGCAAACAGATTCTCAGTGGCAGTAGGGACTCCACAGTGCGGTTGTGGGACACAGAAACAGGTCTTCTAATCCATATATTAGAAGGTCATACAGATGATGTCGATGGGATCGCTTTTAGTCGAGATGGCAAACAGATTCTCAGTGGCAGTAGGGACTCCACAGTGCGTTTGTGGGACACAGAAACAGGTCTTCTAATTCATACTTTCAAAGATCATACTAGTTCTGTCACAGATATCGCTTTTAGTCCAGATAGCAAACATATTCTCAGTGGCAGTGAAGACAAAACAGTGCGGTTGTGGGACACAGAAACAGGTCTTCTAATTCATACTTTCAAAGATCATACTAGTTCTGTCACAGATATCGCTTTTAGTCCAGATAGCAAACATATTCTCAGTGGCAGTGAAGACAAAACAGTGCGGTTGTGGGACACAGAAACAGGTCTTCTAATCCATACATTAGAAGGTCATACAAGTTCTGTCACAGATATCGCTTTTAGTCGAGATGGCAAACAGATTATCAGTGGCAGTGAAGACAACACAGTGGGTTTGTGGGACACAGAAACAGGTCAACTAATCCATACATTAGAAGGTCATACAGATGATGTCGATGGGATCGCTTTTAGTCGAGATGGCAAACTGATTCTCAGTGGCAGTGAAGACAAAACAGTGCGTTTGTGGGACACAGAAACGGGTCAACCTCTCCATACCTTGGAAGGTCATACACATTATGTCAGAGATATCGCTTTTAGTCCAGATGGCAAACAAATTATCAGTGGCAGTGTTGACAAAACAGTGCGGTTGTGGGACACAAAAACAGGTCTTCTAATCCATACATTAGAAGGTCATACAGATTATGTCACTGATATCGCTTTTAGTCCAGATGGCAAACAGATTCTCAGTAGCAGTAGGGACAACACAGTGCGTTTGTGGGACACAGAAACAGGTCTTCCTCTCCATACATTAGAAGGTCATACAGATGATGTCGATGGGATCGCTTTTAGTCGAGATGGCAAACTGATTCTCAGTGGCAGTGAAGACAAAACAGTGCGTTTGTGGGACACAGAAACAGGTCTTCTAATCCATATATTAGAAGGTCATACAGATGATGTCGATGGGATCGCTTTTAGTCGAGATGGCAAACTGATTCTCAGTGGCAGTGAAGACAAAACAGTGCGTTTGTGGGAAACAAAAACAGGTCTTCTAATCCATACATTAGAAGGTCATACAGATGATGTCGATGGGATCGCTTTTAGTCCAGATAGCAAACAAATTATCAGTGGCAGTA
The DNA here is from genome assembly GCF_982860115.1 of Moorena sp. NCBI lineage: Bacteria > Bacillati > Cyanobacteriota > Cyanophyceae > Coleofasciculales > Coleofasciculaceae > Moorena > Moorena sp. Next base: position 6,353 of record NZ_CEYLVT010000244.1, on the reverse strand, counting down.
GGGACAACACAGTGCGTTTGTGGGACACAGAAACAGGTCTTCTAATTCATGCTTTCAAAGATCATACTAGTTCTGTCAGAGATATCGCTTTTAGTCCAGATGGCAAACAGATTCTCAGTGGCAGTGAAGACAAAACAGTGCGTTTGTGGGACACAGAAAACAGGAAACTAATTCATACATTAGAAGGTCATACTAGTTCTGTCGATGGGATCGCTTTTAGTCCAGATAGCAAACAGATTATCAGTGGCAGTAGGGACAACACAGTGCGTTTGTGGGACACAGAAACCGGTAAACTTCTCCATACTTTCAAAGGTCATAAAGGTTCTGTCAATCATATCGCTTTTAGTCCAGATGGCAAACAGATTCTCAGTACCAGTTGGGACCACACAGTGCGTTTGTGGCTGGGTTTAGATTGGCAAAATTTGTTAAAAGAGGGATGTGATCAGCTGCAATTTCATCCTGACCTCGTTGCGCCTCAAAATCATCAAGATAATAAAAAAGATAATAAAGCAGGAGAAGCCTGTCTCAAGTATGCCGATTGGGAGGATGAAGCGAAAGCAGAGTTTATAGTCAGACAAGGTAGGGCTTTTGTTTTACAAAAAGAGCCAAATTTCAACAATGCTGTTAAAAAATTTAAAAAAGCGCAAAAACTCGATCCTAATATCGACCTCAACCCAGATACAGAGAAAATAGATAAAGACCCTAAAATAGTAGCGCACTTGTTAGCCGCACCAGCCAAGATACAAGAGGCAGCGATACTAGCAAGAGAGGGGAAAATAGAGGAGGCTATTTCTATCTATCAAGAAGCACAAAAATTCTATCCTGATATTGACCTCAACCAAGATACAGAGGAAATAGACAAAGAAGCTAAAACAGTAGCGCAACATATATTTGCACAAGTGAAGGTACAAGAAGGTTTTTGGCTAGCAATAAATGGGGAAATAGAACAGGCTATTTCTACTTATCAAGAAGCGCAAAAACTCAATCCTGACATCGACCTCAACCCAATTACAAGAAGAGAAAAAGACAAAGACCCTAAAATAGTAGCGCACTTCTTAGCCGCACAAAAAAAGGTGAATCAGGGGAGAAGGCTAGCAAGAAGGGGGAAAATAAAGGAGGCTATTTCTATCTATCAAGAAGCACAAAAATTCTATCCTGACATCGACCTCAACCCAGATACAGAGGAAATAGATAAAGATCCAAAAACAGTAGCGCACTTGTTAGCCGCACTAGCCAAAGTGCATCAGGGAGGAAAACTAGCAAGAAAAGGGGAAATACAGAAGGCTATTTCCGTCTATCAAGAAGCGCAAAAACTCTATCCTGACATCGACCTCAATTCAAAGACAAAGGAAGTAGACAAAGACCCACAAACAGTAGCGCAACAGTTAGCTCCAAACTCGAAATAATCAATTTACATGATTTTTAAGGCAAGTAACTGGGGTTACCGGGACAAAAAAAATTCATCCCTTGAAACTGGGACTCAGTTGTCTTTTTCGTTTTCCGGAACACGTCAAACAACTCAATAAGTTGTTGCCACCTGAAGCTCTTTTCACTCCTAGTACGTAGATTAAATCAACTCAGAGCAAGCCGGTTGTTGCCTTCCGGAAAACGTTGTACTAGCCCTCGTAGACTACAGAGTCAAGATCATACAGTTTTCGACCGTTACTAGTTCGAGTGGACTTGATCTTGCCAGCGGACTCCCAGTTTCTTAAAGTGCGGTCTGTAACCCCTAATGCGATCACAGCTTCCTTAGTTTTAACTAGGCCACTCGCTTGTCTGTTTTCCGGAAGTTTATCAGGGTTGATCATTCGTTTAAGACCTCCTGTAAGTGAATCGAGATCGAATCGACGCACCCCGTTTTGAGTTTTGTGCATCTTGATCGTACCCTCTTGTTCCATGTGCTCCAGCATTTTCATGGGGATTTCTAGGATCCAACAAGCTTCCTTGGGCGTTACTAGTCGCATATTTAACTGTTTCGATTACTGTTTAGTCACATTAGCAATCTAGCTAGTTTTCCGGAAAGCATCAAGCCACTTGATAGGTCTCAAGACTTGCGGCAAGATCAAAAAGCTTCCGCCAAGGGCGATCGCATAGTCTAAGACTTGGATCAATTTTGCCATGCGTTATATCTGTTACCAGGATGAACCGAAACCTTTGACTTGCCTCAATCCAGAAGTGGGAGCGATCGCAGTGATTCTGGAAAGTGCTGCACTTGATATGTCCTTTGATGTTGGGCAAAATTAGATGCGTTGTCGAATTTTGGATTACCCGTGTATGCAGATTTCCAACGATTGTAGTCAAGTCTCAGCTGAACTAATTAAAGAGGGACTTTTGCGCGCCACCATCGATAGAAGCAGCCTCAAGGAGTTCCCTTGGCAAACCGCAACCTATTTCCATGTCAGAGAAGTTGGGGGAGATTGGAAGGCTGGAGGGATCGTATTTTATCTTTCCGACAAGCCAATCTCAATGATCGATTTTTCTTCCGATCTTATTACTGATAAAAATGAAATAAAAGTAACAGTAAGAAATTCCTTTTCCTGTGCGAGATACAGCGAAAAATCGATCATTGTTAACCAAAAGCGAGCCCCCTCCGGAGAGATGGAGGGGGCTCTGGGAACAAAGTAGCCCCAGGGGAGTTGTTAGGGCACTGATCTATTTTAAGCGATTGACCGTAGGTCACGCTACGCGATCGCCTTTGGCGGGGCTTCGCCCATCGCTTCTTTGGTGGTGCGTTCCCGTTGCTTTTCCCACCATCTTTGCAGTTTCCTAGCAGCACCTTGCCAAGGATTGCTTTGGGTATTTTTGGATTCGATCAAAGCCTTGGCCGCGTTGAGGATCCTGATCGATCGCTCAGCTGTAGGCTTGGAAAAAGTGGACGAATCTGGGTGCAGTTTTTTGGACAAATTTCTGTAGTTCCCTCTAATACATTCCGCGATCGCAACCCCTTCAGCAATATGGTCAGGTTGAGCTGCTATCAATTCATCTGGGGTGATGGTTGCTGCAATCGCTAATCGGGAGTTGTCAGTTTCTTTTGCTGGTCGTATTCTGCGGTGCTCAGCTTCGATTCGGAATGGAGTAGGCTCAAGCTCTTGCTGTGACTGGGGTTTTAACTGCTCAGCAACTGCTTCAAGTGACTGGATCAGCAGTTCACCTAGTTCCGCTGTCTTGCCCAAGGTAGCGATCGCAAACCTCAGCCCAAAAGATTCAGTACTGAACTTAGTATCGTCTTTTGTTACTTTATTGCGCAGTGAAGCAACAAAAGATGATGAATTATCAACCAGGATATTCACGACACGTGGATGGTAAGCAACTTTAGACCCCACAGCACGTACTAATTCAATGCCGTCTTTAGTGATCGCTTCAATCCCCGGTACCCACTTCCTGTAGTTGCCAACCTCTACCCGTTCTTGCAACTCCATTTTTGCCAAAGCAGCACTTAGGACATTGGGGGTGATGTCAGTCCGCTCTAACTTTTCCAAAACCAGCGATCGCAGTTGCTTGGCTGTTAAGTACACCACGGACAGCTCATTGGCCACGGCTTCAATCAAGGAGTTATGCCACTGGTTACCTCTCCGGTGCTTTTTGCCTGCCCCAACCGCGATCCACTTGTTGGCCTCCCGCTTTTGCCACCCCCATCGTTTAAATACATTGTTAACATTTCCAACCTTTGCGGTGACGCTAGAGCCAATATTGGAAAGTTCCTCATTCACAGCTTGGGTGAACTGCTTGAGGCTAAGAAAGCACCCCTCATGCAAGTCCTCGATGAGCTTGAATGGTCCATTTTGTACTGGCTCGTACTTTGTTGATTCCTCGGTGCTGGTGACTTGCGATTGAGGTTGGGTCGTAACATTATTAACTTGGTTATGACCCCTAACTGCTGATTCTGATTGAGTTTCAGGGATAACAGCATTTCCTGCTTCTGGTTGGGAAAACAGTTGACCGAAACTTTTTATCGGTTCCTCGCTCAAATCCCTGGGCTTCGATTTTGCCTCTAATTCCTTTAGCCAAGCCACAAAAAAGTCTTTGTACTCGGGAGCTAATCTCACTTCACCTTTTTTAGTGCGATCAACAGCCTCGACCCCCGTCTTTCTTCGGATTTCCCCCCTAATCTTGGTCGCTTCTTTGGTTTGATCAAATTGATAAAAATGATCGATTATACAGGTATCAAAATCATCAAGGATATCGGATGCCGACAAGTACTCAGCCAACAGACTAGCAACCGTCTGCACAAAGCGATCGCAGTAATCAACTTGGACATGGACCTTGCCGTTTCCCAAGAACCGCACAACATCGGTTACTTCTATTTCTTCTTTGGCTGCGATCGCTTTTTGGGTTTCCAGTCCCTCCTCAGAAATTATAAATTCCTCAAACCGCTGGCGGGCAATCCCGTGTACTTCCAGAAGGTCGTCCAGGTCTTTGTAGAGCTGCTCTATTGACGTAAGTTTATTATCTTTTTCGACAGTCCGTGAAACTTCTACCGGAATTATAGGGCGCGAACCCCTTTTCTTGCTAATCTTCTGCTGTTCCCCTGAGTCCGCTTGAACTTGTGGTAATTCCGCTATACCCAGCACCGAAGCTTTAAAAGCAGTAAAGCCTTTAATTAATTCCAAATCCTTGTCTTTGTACAAAAAAAGGCTCTTTTTGGCCATACTCCACTTAATGGCCTCAACCTCTTCTCTTTTCTCTATTTGTGATACTAAAGCTCTGATTTTCTCGCTTTGTACCCACCCCTGGACTAATATCAATACCTTGCTCTGGGGGAATGGGCTGAGATCCATTTGAGCAAATTGAGAGTCACTAGCTGCCTCAGATAGTACAGCTATACAGTTGTTATTCAGTTGATTCATCGTTAAAAATGTAAGTGTAAGTGATAAGTTTGACTCTTTCGAGTCTCAGCGGTTCGGGTGTTTTTGCAAGAACTTAACCCGTACCGCTTTTTACATTATATTTTATCCTTCCATCGTCGTCAAAAAAAGACGACGAAAAACTTCTTGATATTTCGATCAAGGGGTTAGCTACTTCTTGTCTTCACCTAAACGTTAGCCAGGTAATCGACCGTAACCACTGTGGGAGAATTTCGCCCCCTTAAGTCCCCCTTATTTTGTCAAAGGTCTGCGTACAATTGAGAGTCTCGCCAAGCGTAATTAGCCCAACCTAGCTCATAACCTAACTGATGAGCTGCGTACCTCCAGTCCCCAACGGTAAACATGGTGCCACTGAACTCTTTCAGTAAATGGTGAAAGACCCAGCCTTTTTTGTACCCTGTTTGACCTGTTTAGCGATCGCTAGTTTTACGGATTTATGGCGATCGCTTATTTTTGTTACTCTTCCTCCTTGAAGATTGGAGGAAGTGGTTTTTGTTGAGGTGTTATCGTTAGTCCTGCTGTGCGAAGAATCTGCTCAGACACTTCTTCCAGATTGTACAAAACCTTCCTTCGTCGTACAAATACAAAATAACCTGATTTTGCAATGCGAATAACGGGCAGACATTTGCGCCATAAAAAGTTTTTGCGTTTTATTTTTATCTTTGGTGTTTTAGTAAAGTTATCTATCAAAATTATAAGCACTTCAACAAATATCCTGGATACAATCAACTCATGCTTACCCATGCAAGCAAAGAAAAAATCCTCCATATGTTTAGTTTGAATCAATCGAAAACATTCGTAATCATCTCGGACTCCCCACTGTCTCGCAATTTCAATAATGTTTGCACCAAAGACAAACTTTATCGCTTTTCTTTTTACTTGATTACAGAAAGTGGAAGGAGCTTTAAAATCTATGTCTTCAGCTAAGTCTTCATTTGGGACAAAATAAAGTTTCAGCTTATGATGCAATAGATCAAAAGTCTTCAGGAGTTTTTGATAAGCTTGCCATCGGGTTGAATTATTAAACTCTAAGTCAACTAGCTCAAGAGAGAATGTGAACATTATATTCCTCCTTTATTTTTGTAAACAAAACCGGTTAGCAGCGGAAAAACTTTTAGTCAATCGGGCTTGGTTAAACCATCTCCAGAGCAGCTCTGGTAATGTATTGGGAAAAAGCTTCGGTTGCGTGGGAATTCCAGATGTTTTTTCCACCAGGTTCCCAATATTGTTTGCTGTAACAGACATCTTCTTGACAGTCACTGCAAACGGGGAATGAATTATGTCCGGCTCGATCGCGTGGTCCATCGTAGCCAGTTTGGTAAACCTCAGTTACTTCAGATTCCTGGCACAAGCAACAAGTACCATCGGTTAACGCGATTGTTTCGGAGCGCACTTTTTTCCGACTTTTGTACGATAGTCGGGCAAGTTCAGGGCGATAGACGTCTCCTACTACAAATTTCTTGCCAAGCTTAGGATCGGTCTGTCCAA
>NZ_CEYLVT010000243.1:0-11160 GCF_982860115.1 Moorena sp. | reverse complement strand
GGTTCACCACGTTTACGAATAACCTTGCCCGGTACTCCTACAACTACGGAGTAAGGCTCAACACTCTTGGTTAAAACTGTCCCAGCGCCAATGACAGAACCTTTACCTATTCTGCAACCATCAAGGATTCTTACTCCCGCCCCGATCCAAACATCATCTTCTATAATGACACCTTTATTAGTAGACGGTTGAAGGTCGATAGGCGTATCAATATCGTCAAAAGTATAGTTTGAAGTAACAATTACAGTATGGGTAGCGATTCTGACCCAGTTTCCTATAACTAAATCCCCTGCACCATAAAGAAAACAAAAAGGGTTGACACTACAGTCACTACCAATTTTTATCTTACCCTGTGCAGATATGAGCATTGCTGAACTTCGGATAATTGAGCGATCGCCAATATGAATAGCAGAGTCTTCCAAATTACATTTAAGGGTTACATTATTTTCTACAATGACTCGATTGCCCAGAAATAATTTACTTAAATTATTTTTGATTACGTTTTTGCCTATATAACAGTTTTCACCAATAGCTCCAAGTTGGTTACGGTAATAGTTGTGTCTGATTTTTTGTTTCTGATTATCCCATAACTTATTGATTAATTTAAAGGATTCATACATATAACAAATGGAATAGGGAGTAGGGAGCAGGGAGCAGGGAGCAGGGAGCAGAGTTGCGTAGGGTGCGTTAGGGGCGGGCTTGCCCTCATGTTCAACCTCGTAGCCAGTGTTGGGATAGCCCGTCCCGTAACGCACCGTCAAAGTTGGCACAGTCCGTCCGATTGTAACGGGCAAGATGCCCGTTCCACCCACCAGGTCTGTAGTTTTTGCTTGAATAAATCTCAATATAAAATTATTGTGGTAAAACTTTCCATTGTCTAGGTTGATAAAATTGACATTGGGTCATTAAACTATTACTTTTAACTTGGAAGTTTAATACTACGTGGTCGTAGATATATTTAGGTCGTTTTTGAACCCAGACTTTAGTAGAATAAGAACCTGGTCGTAATCCAAGGTAAGGCATTTCTAACTGAAGTTCAACTAGTCCATTAGAAATTTTAAATATTGTGTTGTCTAGGTAACTATCTAGATTTAATAATGGTTCCCCTTCCCCAGAACTTTGTCTAATAATAATACAAAGGCTTCCATTATGAATTTCTGTGTGAGCTTTGCACTTAACACACAAGGATACCGGTTGACCACTGATAGGATAGTCAATCCTATTTCCTTGTCCATCTCTAAAGTAAACGCCAATAATATCTAAACCAGTGCTTTGTTCTGCTGGTTTTTCTTTAAAGAAAATAGCTCCTTTTGCTTCCTGTTTGTTATCTAAGAACAAATCTTGATCATATTGTTGGATTACCACAGCCGCCTTCCCAACTGCTAGTAATTTTCCCCGTTCAAGATAAATTGCTGAATCACAAATAGATAGAATAGAATTAGGATTGTGAGCTACTAACACAAACGTTGTCCCTTTATCCCGTAATTCAGATAGCTTTCTATAGCATTTCATCCTAAACATAATATCGCCGACTGCTAGCACCTCATCAATCAGAAGAATATCTGGTTCTGTATGAATTGCACTAGCGAAGCCTAACCTTGCTGCCATGCCAGAACTATAGGTTTGTACCGGCGAATCAATAGCATCCCCAATTTCCGCAAACTCTAGAACTTGATCAAACCGCTGATCAATTTCTTTTTTCGACAACCCCAAAATCGACATATTGGCATAAATATTTTCCCGCCCTGTCAAAATCGGATTAAACCCTGCTCCTAACGCAATCAATGGTGCCAAGCGACCTTTAACTTCCACAGAGCCAACATCCGGCTTAATCAAACCACTAATAATCCGCAATAATGTCGATTTCCCACTACCATTTTTACCCACTAAGCCAATTGCTTCTCCTCGTCGCAATTGAATACTGACATCCTTAAGTGCCCAAAACTCCTTTTTCCGCAGCTTATCATCCTTCTGCCGCAATCCTAATAACTCAGTGGCAATATCATGAACCCCATATAATAAAGACCGCTTCAAGTCCCGACAAAACTTTTTATAAACCCCATTAATCGAGAGAATGACTTCACTATCTTGGGATTTGTCAGCAAGGTCTGGCTCAGTGGTACTAATCATCATTAAGAACTCATCCTCTCAACTACAAAAGGCATGGAGAGACGATAGAAAATCCAAGCTAGTAGCAATCCCACAACAGCAATTCCACTCGCCACCCAAAATCCCAGGGGATCGGAGATCACACCTGTGGTTGCCAACTCTCGTGTTGTCACCAGCAAAGGAGTGACTGGATTCAATTTCACAATAGCGCCAAATACCCCCTCAGTGGGAACTGGATAGACAACTGGAGTCAGAAATAACCAAAATCCAGTTGCTAAAGTAAGACCCATCGAAAAATCTTTATACAAGGCTCCCATCGGGGCTAATAACAAGCCAATAAATGTTCCGAATAAGACAAGATTAATCAAAGCAACCGGTGCTATAATCACGCTCCAACTTACTGGCATTCTGAACCAGATAAACAAGCCCACAATCAGAATCAGCTTGATACCAAAGTTAAAAAATACTTGACCGAGTTTGCTAAGAATAATCGCTTCACGGGGGAAATTAATTTTAGCCAACATCGCCTTGGCCTGGGTCACGGCTTGGACAGGACCATTCAGTGTTTCCACAAAAGTCTGCCACAGGGTCATGCTAAACATTACATAAGCTGGATAGGGCAACTCCGTGCTACCAACATTAATCACCCCGTTACTCTTAGCCACAGTAAAGCCAACAGCTGTCACAATTGGTGGTATAAAAGCCCAGACAATTCCCAGAAATGACTGGCGGTATTGGGCACTGATATCCCGCACCAGAAGTCGCCAAGCTAGTTCCCTAGAAGCTAGCAAGTCTCGCCCCATCTCTTGAAATAATTGAAGCGGATGCCTCATCTTACTCTCAGGAGTATAAAGTACCCTGGGTAATCTCTGATCTGATCCTTTAGTCCATTTCAAAACTATCTCCTCACTTTTCTAGCAGTTATCAATTGGGTGAGGTACAAATTTTCGGGTTTCAGGGAGCAGGGAGCAGGGAGCAGGGAGCAGGGAGCAGAAATACAGGTTATATTTATAGCGTTTCTCGTAGTTATGAGGTACGCTTCTCAACCTCAAAGTCCCCCTTAATAAGGGGGATTTAGGGGTATCAATTTGTACCTTATGGGATATAGAATTGCTATAATAGTTTAATCTAGATTTAATCTAGATTTATATCTGAGAATAATTATCTGTTAACTTATTCAAAAACTATCTGTTAAATCGGGATAGTTTAGCAAAGCAAGTAAATTCATTGGTTCAGAAAAAAACGCTAAGTTGTTGCACCTTTAAATTGGATACTATTCAGTTAAAAAACAAACCCTGTCTTGAGGCAAAGCGCGAATGAGGAGGGAATAAAGAGTAGCTTATTTATAGGGGTAAAACTCAAGACAATCCATACAGTGCAATCACCAGTGGCGGAATAATCAACGCCATCAACAAACTTAATGGGGCACCCACCCTAGCAAAATCCAAAAACCTGTAACCCCCTGGCCCATAAACCATGGTATTGGTCTGATACCCAATCGGAGTCATAAAACTATTGGATGCTGCAAACATCACTGTAAACATAAACGCTAGAGGATTCAGACTCAAACTCTTAGCTACCTCCACAGCAATCGGCAATAGTAACACTACCGAAGCATTGTTAGACAGCACCTCTGTAATCAGGACAGTAACCACATAGAACAGTGTTAACAACCAATAACCAGGCAGATTACCCCCTAGTGCCACTAGATTTTTGGCTAACCATTCAGTTGTGCCTGACTCCTTCATCGCTATTCCCAAAGGAATTAACCCAGCCAGCAGGAAAATAATATCCCAGCGTACTGTTCCGTACAGTTCCCCAGGTTTGAGACAACCAGTGATCACCATCAAGACTACTCCCAACAAGGCACTCACCATAATCGGTAGCACATTAAAGGCAGCTGCTAAGACTACCCCTACACTAATTGCGATCGCAATCCCTGCTTTGTCTCGCCGTAGGGTTTCTAAATCTCGCTGTCCAATCACCAATAAATCTCGACTGGTTTGCAATCCCAACAAACTTTGCCTCGGCCCTTGTACCAACAGCACATCACCAAAGTGCAAGGAAACTCGTCCAAGTCTTTCTCTGACCAGTTCCTGTCCCCGTCGAATTGCCAAAACCGTACCGTTATAGCGTTGCCGAAACCGCATATCCTTTAAGGTTGAGCCAATTAAATTAGAGTTAGCCAGGATCAACACCTCAGCAATCCCCTCCTCCCCAGAGGTAAGACCGGTTTCCAAGGGTTGCTGTCCAAATTGGAGATCAGCTAAGATTTCTATCCCTCGTTGATCTTTGACTCTCAGCAGACACTCCCGACCAGACCTCACAATCAAAATATCCCCTGGTCGCAATACTTTATCTGCCAGCGGTTGGGGAAAACGGCTACCATTGCGAATCAGTTCCAAAACGTCCAAATCAAACTTCCGCTGGATTTCACTGGCACGTAGGGTTTGCCCCACTAGGCTGGAATCTGGTGTAATTACAATTTCACTGACATACTCTTTGAGATTATAGTCTTGAGTGACAATACCATTGCTAGCTACTTTACGGTTGGGCAAAAGTCGGGGTGCCACTAGAGCCAAATATGCCAATCCTACGGTAAATGTAATTAGCCCCAATTGGGTGAATTGAAACAAGCTGAAATCACCATAGCCCAACTGTTTAGACAACCCACTGGCCAAGACATTAGTGGAGGTGCCAATGGTAGTGATCATGCCCCCTAAGATAGTGACAAAGGATAAGGGCATCAAAAGCCTAGAAGGGGAAATACTTTGCTTGCGGCACCAATCTTCTACAATCGGAAGTAGTACAGCCACCACAGCGGTATTGTTAATGAAACCCGTGATCGGACCAGCAATCATTCCCATGGTAAATATTTGCTGGGTTGACTCCTTGCCTCCCCACTTCAGCAGTAGGTCATTCACGATTTGAAGCGCCCCAGTTCGGGCAATCCCAGCACTGAGGATAAACATAGCCATCACAGTGATCGTGGCAGGGTTGCCAAAACCGGAGATTCCCTGTTCTGGGGTGACTAGCTTTAGAAGCATCAGTAATACCATCACTGCGATCGCAGTGATATCCACTGGCATCCATTCCCTAATGAAACTGATTAAAGCTAGTACAACAACGCTCAGGGTAAGAAAAATAGTCATAGATAGCGTAGGCTCTCACCAAAAAAGACTACCTTAATTAGGTAGCTCATGGACATCAATCAAACATTTTTATAAATTTACCTATCCATGGAATTTATCTCGCCATAGGATTCAATAACGCTATTAGTTAGCGTATCCTTCATCAAATCTATAATTTATAGTTATAGATTTGATCAGAATCCTTAGGGCATCAAATTAATTTAAAGGTAACTTCATAACTTCATAACTTCGGAACTTCGGAACAATAATGTACTAGTCTTTATTCCCCGAATTCATCCGTAGTTATGAAGTTAATTATTCCTTATAATCTAGTCAAGTAGAGCCCTTAATTAAAACTTTAAATTAAGACAGCCTTTGTTTAAAAAACTTTAATAATAAACTGTCAATTACTGTTGACTGTTAACCGTTAACGGTTGACCGTTGACGGTTAATCCTACCATCTCGCCAACCAAAAAATCAATTAAATTAAAATTGAATAAACTCCTGCGAGTCCCTCTGAGTCTGCCAGGAGAATAGATAGCTTCTGGAGTAGGGGAGCAGGGGATATTCCATGTCCGTCCCCATTCCCCCATCCCCCCATCTTCTTCAAAGTAAAGCGTGGTAGCTCACGCTTCGAGCAATTCTCCACTTCCCATCAAGCAGAATTCCCAGAGGGATCACCCTGACTACCCTTGTCAATACGCTTGATCGGTTTCGGTCTTGGTGTTTGGGGTTTGGGTGCTGTGGCTGTAGCCACGCCATCCTTTTTACGAGCAGGGCGTGGCTTCGGGTAACTCTTTTTAGCACCAAAACGTTTCTTATTTTTATTAAATGGTTTCCTCTTTGGTCCTTTTTTGTTGAGAAAACCAATATCATTTCCTTCCTGGATTACCAGGGTATTGGCTTGCAGCTGTGCATGTAAATCCCAAAAATGACCAACAACCCTTTCTCCCAGGCAACCCTTAAGCTTTAACTTGAAAAACTTAGGCTTATCTGACTCTTTACGAGGTAATTGCCTAATTTTAACAACGACTTGTTCATTCTCCCGCGAATGGTAGATAACCTCACCACGAATGGAAAAATAGCCATCCTTAGGAATCGGTTCCACCTCAGCTTCTGAGCAGTCATTTGATGTCTCGACTTCTGCTTCGGACTGAGCAACTCCCGAGTCAGTTGTTTCAGCTTCAGCTGTGGGTTCGAGAGTTTCCGGTTCCCAGACGCCAACAATTTGGACATGTAAGTTATCGTCTGCTTGCCTGATGCGGGGATAGACAACCCAGAGGTGGGGCTGATTGAGATCTAAGTGATTCTTGACCAAACTCATGACCCGACCGAGTAACACCGCATCAATCAAGGTTCCATCTGCCGCTACAAGTGTTCCCCTGGTCAACTGCTCTGCGGAAGGCATATATTTGCCATTGACCAGACCGATGGCGCGGTATTGCCTAGGTTCACTGGGGGCAGGAATTGGGTGCTGTCTTGAGACCTGACTTGAGACCTGACTTGAGACCTGAGTAGTTACTGTCCCATTAGATTCAGCTAAGGGATCTGATTTGGTGGTATCTTGAGAGCCACCAGTTGGTGTTTCTGGGGGCTGGTTTTGCACACTGGATACTTCCGGTGGTTGGATTCCAGACGACTCAGCTGAGTCGGGAAGCCCATTCACAGACGAATTCATATAACCTCCTAGCGGCGGAGACACATTCCCATGGGTGGTTTTGACTGACATTGGCAGCATTGTCTTGTCAACATATTCCAGCTTTCCGGTGTCCTTTCCAGAAAAAATTCTTCTGGACTGTTGCCACCAAAAAACTGGAGGGTGAGCGCACTTGGTACTAGTCTACCCACTGTACAGAATGCAGTGAGATAAAGCTTAGATCCGCAAAGTTTATGGAATCTTTAATCTGAGCGGTTTCTAGCCGATTTAACTGAGCCTTAATGCTAGCTTATTTAATGGATGGGATTGATGGGAGGAGACTTTAAACTCCCCAAATCGTTTCATAATGGGAAGAGAGTTCAAGAAAGTTTTGTGTCTCAAAAGCGCAGTCTGTGGATCAAAATAGTGCTAGTACTAGCTGTGCTAGCCTTTATCGGTATTTCGATGATTCCTTTGCTAGGGAATATTTTCAAGGATAATCCCGCCTCTGTTGGGGCAACACCTACAGCTACACCAAATATTTCTGCCCAGCAGCAAGCAGAACTAGAAGCTCAAGCCAAGGGTTATGAACTAGTCTTGCAGCGAGAACCAGAAAATTTAACGGCTTTGAGAGGTCTGCTGGAGATACGGTTGCAGCTCAGAGACATCAAAGGCACCATTGAACCCCTAGAAAAGTTAGCCAAACTCAATACAGACCAGACAGATTATGGAGTCTTGCTGGCTCAGGTAAAACAACAAATTGGCGATCGCGAAGGAGCAGCTCAAGCTTATCGGGACATATTAAACGCTAAGCCTGGGGATATGAATGCTCTGCAAGGGTTAGTTAGTTTGCTAACCCAGGAAAACCGCCCAGAAGCAGCCATCGGTTTGCTGCAAGACACCTTAAAAAGTTCCCAGCAAGTCAATGAGATTAAACCTGGGAGCATTGATGTCATTTCTGTGCAGTTGTTGTTAGGTCAAGTTTACGCGAATCAGAAGCGTTATGACGAAGCCACAGCTATCTATGACCAGGCGATCAAAGGCAACCAAGATGACTGGAGACCAGTGCTAGCTAAAGCCATGATTTTTAAAGAACAGGGTAACACTGAAAACGCTAAACCCCTGTTTGACCAGGCTGAATCCCTAGCACCAGCCAAGTACAAAGACCAAGTCAAACAGTTGGCAGCCGAAACTCCAGAAACTCCAGAAACTCCAGAAACTCCAGAAAATTAGAGTGATGAGTTACCACTCTGTGTGGTAACGTCACTTACTGATATAGCAGTCGCCAGGGCAGGCGCGGACATGACAAAAGTCTCAAACCTAAGTAAGCGCAAGAGTTTGACTTCTGACTTCTGACTTCTGACTTCTGCTATAAATCGACCACTGACGCAGTCTCGGAGGAATCATCAATACTTCCGCTCTTTCGGTTCAAACAAGGTAATGTTGACCGGTTTATATTGCAGGTCAATACCTGCAGATGAGTAAAACGCTAGGGTGTGTTTGAGAAAATTGGGATCATCCCGTTGGGGATAATCCTCCCGGCTATGGGCACCCCTGCTTTCTCGTCGGTTCAGAGCAGAGGTAAGAATCATTTCTCCGACTATCATTAAATTGCGCAGTTCCAAGGCTTCGATAATTTCCGTGTTCCAGCAGTTGCCTTTGTCATCCAAATAAATTTGCTGGTACTGTTGTTTGAATTGTTGCAGTTGGTTTAATCCCTCCTCCATGGACGCTTGGTTACGGAAAACGCCACAGAATTGGGTCATACAGTCTTGGAAGGCTTGACGCAACTGGTTAAGCCGTAAGGTGCCAGATTTTTCCACAAGGGCTTTGATTTTTGCCTGGGCTGCATTGAGGTAGGATTGCTCGTCAATGTCTGGTAACTTCCGGTCTTGGACGTATTTTGCGATCGCAGCACCAGTTCTTTTGCCATAAACCACACATTCCAACAGGGAATTACTCCCGAGGCGATTTGCCCCATGAACAGATAAACAGGCTGATTCCCCAGCGGCAAAGAAGCCCTCAATTAACCCATCTTTACCACTATGAACTTGTCCATCGGTGTTGACAGGGATTCCCCCCATGGAATAGTGGGCAGTTGGTCGTACTGGCATTGGTTCATGTACTGCGTCAATACCAACCAATCGATGGGCTTCTTCCCAGCAAAACGGAATCCGACTCATAATCTTTTCTTTGCCCATGTGGCGCAGGTCAAGGTAAACAAAAGGTCCACCTGCACTGCCATCAAGATGAATGCCACGACCAGCTCTGAGTTCTAGGGTAATCGCTCTTGAAGTAATATCCCGGGGTGCCAGTTCCATTTGTTTGGGGGCGTAGTCCCTCATAAAGCGATCGCCTTCTGAGTTAATCAGATAAGCCCCTTCCCCTCGTACCGCCTCAGAAATCAAAACTCCCACCGGATACAAGCCCGTAGGATGAAACTGTACAAACTCCATATCTTCCAAAGGCACCCCAGCCAGAGCTGACATTCCCAGACCATCCCCAGTGGAAGCAAAGTCATTGGAGGTCGTATTAAATACCCGTCCATAACCCCCGGTAGCAAACATGACCGCTTTTGCCCGTACTACTGCGACCTTCGTGTCTAGGAGCTGGAACATAACCACCCCTTTTGCCTGACCCTCTTCCAAAATCAGCTGCATAACGTACCACTCATCGTAGAGTTTTACACCGTTATGCCGGAGATTGTTCACCAGTTCATGCAAAATGGCGTGACCCGTCTTATCTGCCGCGTAGCAAGTGCGGCGATGGGAATGCCCTCCAAAAGCCCTCTGAGCAATCCGACCATCCGGTAAGCGCGAAAACAGCACCCCCATGTGTTCCAGCTCAATGACCACCTCTGGAGCCTCTTTGGTGAGGATTTCTACTGCATCCTGGTCTGCCAAGTAGTCAGAGCCTTTAACCGTGTCAAAGGCATGGGCTTCCCAGCTATCGTCAGCATCAACATTATTCAGAGTAGCTGCCATACCCCCTTGGGCAGCCACCGAATGGGAACGAATTGGGTGAGTTTTAGCCACAAGGGCGACATCCAGCTTAGGCTCAGAGCGTTTAATCTCTAAAGCAGCGCGACATCCAGCTAATCCCCCACCGACAATAATGACATCGTGTTCTAGCATCTCGCTCGTATGATGGAATCCGAATTCCTATTTTAGGCTCTAGGTTCTAGCCTCTAGGCATTTACCGTCTAGGATTGCGGAAAAAGTTATGAAGCGCCCCTCCTTAAGGACGGAGGCTCTCAACTCCCCTTCCCCGGATTGCGGAAAAAGCCGGGGATGGTCCGGATTCTCTTCAACCGGTCGCCCCAATAGGTTTCTGTCTAGGCGCTCTGCCTCCAGCTGTTGATGTGGTTTCCTCCTCTTCCATCTGAGAAATTTCAATATGGTTTAACAATGTAGTCACGAAGGCAAAGAGCAGGAAAGGCAGAGATAGTACCAAAATCAGCCCGACAGTTGCCAGAGCGTAAATTTGGCGGTCAGCACTCCAAAGAGCTAAGGCTGAGGCGAGACTCAGGAAAATTACGATTAACCAAACCATAATTTGTCCATAAATGTCACCAAAGCTTAGGGTGCAGACAATGCGATATCGTTGTAAGTTATCCATGGCATCTATTGACACATTTCTTTATTTTTCTAAGCATATGCGTCTCATCCAGGTTTGGGGGATTTCTCAATAATTTTTAAGAGGAGCGCAACATGACTTTACATTTACATTTACATTTAGACTTTACATTTAGTCATTAGTCATTAATCCTTAGTCCTGTGTATTTTGTGAGCCAGATTAAGCCAGATGGTATTGACTTTTGACCAATAACCAATTATAAAAAAGCGCCCTCGGTAGGATTTGAACCTACGGCCGAGGGATTAGAAATCCCTAGCTCTATCCACTGAGCTACGAGGGCATAGCTATATCATACATCAGAAAAAACTGTTTTTGCTTGGCTAGTGCTCGGGTAGTAGTCTCTGTGTGCCTAATACCTACTCCTATCAAGGCGCTTTGTGGGTATTCATTCCTGTGTCGGAAAACCATTAAGCACAACATTTAATTATACCAATTTAAAACGGGACAGTCAAGGTCAAAGAGCAACAGGGAACTTCGGATCAAGGAACAATGGCTCCGGTAACAGAAAGCATTACTTGTTAATCGTTGCCCGATCTCAGCATTCAGCCGTCAGCCGTCAGCTTATTTTATTCAAAAGCTGTTTGGTGTAGCGTGGCACAGGCTTTGGCCAAGGCCAAAAGGCCACGCGGGGCGCGTTTGGCCACGCGG
>NZ_CEYLVT010000242.1:0-11169 GCF_982860115.1 Moorena sp. | reverse complement strand
TGCCTATTGCCTATTGCCTATTGCCTATTGCCTATTGCCTATTGCCTATTGCCTGTTCCCTATTCCCTGCTCCCTGTTCCCTGCTCCCTTAAAACCAATTATGTACTTAAAAAAATCCCAAACTTTTTTATTACTACTGCTGTGGATTACGATTGGGACTTTGCTGCGCTTTGCTGGTCTAGGGGTTTTACCTCCTTGGACTGATGAATGTGCGACAACAGTATTTAGCTTGGGCAACAGTTTTTACTCGTTACCTCTGAATCAGTTTATGGGAGTAGAAACTCTATTAAGCCCACTACAACCGTCTGCTGATGCTGGCATTAGTGATGTTATTCATTATTTATTAACGGAAAGTACCCATCCCCCAGTTTATTTTGCTCTGACCCATCTGTGGCTGAAACTATTCCGATTAGAGGATGGTATAGTTTCCATTTGGGCAGTGCGATCGCTTTCTGCTTTATTGGGAGTAATCTCGATTCCTGCTATCTTTTGCCTAGGTCGGCTGGCCTTTCGCTCACTATTGGTAGGTCACATAGCAGCAGCAATGATGGCTGTTTCCCCTTTCGGGATTTTCCTAGCTCAACAGGCTCGTCATTATACTCTTGCTATTTTGCTGGTGATGGCATCTCTGGGTTGCTTGGTGAAAGCGGTAGAGTTAATCCACCGTGGTGAACGGTTGCCCAGTTGGCTAGGGTTAGGGTGGGTGGGAGTGAATAGTCTGGGGATTGCTACCCATTATTTCTTTATCTTGACGTTAGGTGCGGAAGCGATCGCATTATTCGGACAAGCTTGGCGACAAACTCAGCAAGACCGACTAGCTTTGATCAAACCTTACTGGTGGCGGATTTATGGAGTAGCTATGGGTTCCTTAGCCGGATGTTTAGTGTGGATACCGGCCTTACAAGCTATTCATGATAGTCCCCCTACCCAATGGATTTATAGCCAAAATGCGATCGCACGATGGATTGAACCCATAGGACGATTCCTACTATGGCTGTTCAGTATGGTGTTACTGCTACCCTCTTCTTTCTATGACCTATCCCTAGGAATAGTGATTGTTTCCGGTATAGTTACGTTAATCCTAGTGGTTTGGATAGTATCCCGTCTCCGCTATGGACTGAAATTGCAGCAACTCGATCACCATAACCGTTTCGCTATCACAATCCTAAGGGAGTATGTCTTAGCAGCAATTGGGTTATGTTTAGTCTTGACCTGGGGTTTCGGTATAGATTTAAGCACAGCCCCTCGTTTTCACTTCGTCTACTTTCCAGCAGTAATCCTGTTGGTGGCAGCAAGCTTAGGTGGTTGTTGGAATAAAACTGATCATTCCGCAGTTTTCAAGGGATCCCCCCTAACCCCCCTTAATAAGGGGGGGAAAGAGTACGGAAGTCTTAATCAGAGGCAGACAGAGCTGGGATCCCCCCTAACCCCCCTTAATAAGGGGGGGAAAGAAGAGGGAGTAGGGAACAGGGAGCAGGGAGCAGGGAGCAGGAACCCACCCCTAACCCCTCCCAGGAGGGGAACACAGGAAAGTGGAAGAAAATCCGATATACCTGATCGGGATGAAAACAGCTATAAGTCTTACTTTGGAAAAAGGATAGTTGTAGCGGTCTGGTTGATTGGGTTGTTGGGTGGATTAGTGACAGTCTCGAATCTTGGTTATCTTCAAAACGAGCGCCCGGATCTACTCGTGTCTATTGTTAAGGAAGCAAGTGAAGCGCCGGTTGCGATCGCAACCACCTACAAACACCATGGACAGACCGGGCGCATGATGGGATTAGCTTGGGGATTGAAAGGTATGGCTGTTGCTAATGGTTCTAATGGCAATTCCAGGGATTTTCCCCAATTTTTCTTAGTAGGTCGTGACCGGAATAGTTCCAGTTATGAAGATGCTGTCCAACAATTGCAACAACAATTAAAGGAATTGCCACGACCACTAGATTTATGGTTAGTCAATTTCCGTACCAAAGTTGACCTAGACTCTCAGCAATGTTTTCGAGAAAAGCGCTCTCGAAAGTGGGCTGGTCAATATAGTTATAAGCTTTATCGATGTGTTGGGGAAAATCGAAACTGATCCGTTCCAGAAACGAGCAACATTATAGTAAAGTACTGAGGGAGCATGTGACTGATGCATAACACTTATGCAGAGCATTTGTACTAAAGCTGTAAGCATATGCTTACCTTTGACCTGCTCCCAAGTACAGAGATAGTAACCAAATATCTAAAAAACGGTTACCAATGAATGTTTAGTATTTCAAAGGAAAAAACAAAAAATGAATCGTATTTACACAGTTTGTTTGAGTTTTGCTTTGGCCGTGATCATACTTTTTAGCGGTGGAGTAGCTTTTGCCAGCAAACTACCTGAACTCGGAACCTACGTTTCTGAAAACAACAAGTTCAAAATCGAGATTACCGAGACAAATTCAAAGATTGGTCAAATCACCGCTGTTTATACTACAAATTGCAGTCCTGTAGGATCATTTAGCAAAAGTGGTAATATCGGGAATTTCTCTTGGGTCACTAATAAGGAGAAGGGTCGGTCTTACGATACCCCTCCTTTTTCCATAGGTTTCACCGTAGTAAAACGGCCTTCTGGTTTCCCTTATGCTATTCGTGATGCATGGGCAGGTGCCTACCTAGACGGCAACAAGATCAAGATGGCGGGCGTGCGTTCCTATATCAATGGCGAGGGTGTTGTGAAAGTATCAAGCCTTGGAAAGTTGACGTTTTCTAAGTAAGATTTTCACAAACAAACAGTCGCGGATACATTTTTAACCTTTTCAAAGGCTAGCTGCTGTTGGTTATTTTCTACAAAAACATTGCAATATCTACAAAGATGAGTTAGACTTTAAGCATAGATTTAATTCCATTAAAGATACTTTGTAACTTAAATTAAAGCCGATAACCAAGGTTTTGGTAGTTACGTTAATTGTCCAGAGTGGAGTTTCATTTATGCGCTAAGCCGGGCTTCGTCTGGGTTTAGCCTTGGGAGATACCCCCTGGCTGCTTTGGCAGCTTGCAAAGCGTGAGCCAAGCTCTTCGTTTTGTAGATTTTGGTAGCTAAAAAGTATCGGAGCAATCAATAGAACGGTAGTCATTTGACTACCGTTTTTTTTACGATTTATCGCTATCTATAGCAGTTCTCAATTGTTTCCCCTTCCCTGCTCCGAACGCGCCCCGCGTGGCCCACGGCCTTAGTCACTACTCCCTACAAGGCAACACAAAAGTTCCTTACCCAATTCAGAAGTGTTATAAAAAGGTAAGCATTCAGCCTAATGCTGACAGGTGATTGCTTAAATAAAAAGATAAAACCTAGTCAAACTACCATGGATAAAGACACTAAATTTGCTTTACTAGTGATTGCTATTCCCCTATGTGGGTTAATATATTGTGGCTCAGCAATAGGACTGATGGTTTACAGCGAATATGTCAGAGAACATCCCTTGACATTTGGTACCCTCTTTTTACTAATTCCCTTCGCTACCGGAGCATTCATTTGGCTGAGAGCTTCCGCGAAAGCTTATCGAGTCAAGGGAATAGGGAACAGGGAACAGGGAACAGGGAGTAGGGAGTAGGGAGTAGGGAGTAGGGAGTAGGGAAATGGCATCAACAATTCTCACAATTCCTAAACTGATTACTATACCCTACTGAAAGACCAAGGGCGAACAAAATTAAACCTTAATAACCTTGGCCAAAAGGCCACGCTACGCGAACAACATCCTAATCTTAAACCTTGGCCAAAAGGCCACGCTACGCGAACAACATCCTAATCTTAAACCTTGGCCAAAAGGCCACGCTACGCGAACAACATCCTAACCTTAAACCTTGGCCAAAAGGCCACGCTACGCGAACAACATCCTAACCTTAAACTTCCCAAAAAAATAGCCGCAGAAATCTTTTCCACGGCTAGAGGTTTTGATGATGACTAAAATTTTTAAACCAAACCTAAACACAATCCCATGTCATGAGACCTAATGTTTCGGCCAGGGGGGTTACCCCCCCTAAGTTAGTTTAATCGATAATCAGGTACTTGGTCATCATGGTGATGAATTCCCCTGGGATCCCAGTGGGCTGAAGGGGGCTCCACTCCGAGATTTCCGCGTAACGCAGCGCATATAGGGTATGCATGGTCTTAAATATGGCCTTACGTGATCCTTTCAAAATGTGCTTAACTGGGTATTTTTTTGGAGAAGGTTCCTGAGGAGTATTAGCGGGAGTAATCTCTTCAGGATTGTTGTTTTCGTTTGGGATAAACTCTTCAGTCATCGTTAAAACCTTTGCTTGAAGTTTATACTATAATCATAACGATTATAATATTTATTGTCAAGGGGTTTTAGAAATTATTTTCTGAGGGGGTATTGAAAGAAATTGTACGGAATTAAGAATTAAGAATTGAGAATTAAGAATTGAGAATTGGGAACGGTTGCGTAGGGTGTGTTAGGGGCGGACTTGCCCTAATTTTTGGCTCAAGCGCCAGCCTTAGTATAGTCCGCCCCGTAACGCACCACCGGGTCAAACAGCCAAAGTAAAATTCACAAAAAAAATGTTAGCGTTCGCGTAGCGTCTCTTTCAGATAATCGCGTTTTTTTATGAGTATTTTTATCAAGATATCCGGAAACGTAAAATCGAAAAAATTGTAAATATATCAAAAAAAAATCTACTAATCGTAAATTAATTGTGATAAGTTTCATTACCTGTTCCCAGATCCGCTTTTCCCTGCTGCCTACTCTCTACTCCCTGTTTTTTTGGTTATACTAAACAAAGATATAATTTTAAGCATCTACAAATAATACTATATAGCTAACTAAAAGTGAATCGATCTTTTAACTAGCAAAGATTTATGAACCGAGCAGTTATATTAACCGCTATTCCTGCTGAATACGATGCTATTAAGGCTCATTTGAGCAATCTTCAAGAAGAGACACATGAACAAGGCACAGTTTATGAACTAGGACAGTTTTCAGCTAATGGTAAGTCCTGGGAAGTAGGAATTGTTGAGATTGGTCCAGGAAATGCCGGAGCAGCAATGGAAGCAGAAAGAGCGATCGCTCACTTCCAGCCTGATGTTGTTTTGTTTGTGGGAGTGGCTGGAGGGATTAAAGACGTCAAACTAGGTGATGTGGTCGCTGCTACCAAAGTATATGGTTATGAATCGGGCAAAACCAAACTAGACTTTGAACCTAGACCTGATGTAGGACAATCATCCTATGACCTGATTAACCGAGCTAAAGCGGAAGCCAGAAAACCAGATTGGTTAAAAAAGCTGACATCTGTTGAATCCCCTAATGTCTTAGTCGCACCGATCGCAGCTGGGGAAAAAGTAGTTGCTTCAAAGAAGTCCAGTACTTTTGAATTCCTGCGAAAGAACTATGGTGATGCAGTAGCAGTGGAAATGGAAGGCAGGGGTTTCCTTAAAGCTACTCATGCTAATCAACAGGTATCGGCACTGATTATTCGTGGCATTTCTGATTTAATCGATAGCAAGAGTCAAGCAGATGCTAATGGCTCCCAAGAAATAGCTGCACGAAATGCCAGTGCCTTTGCCTTTGAAATTCTGGCAAAGTTCGATATCCAGATTGGAAGAGGAAAAAAAAAATTAAATCCCCTCAGTAACATTACTAATCGTGGCACTCCTTACTTTGTGGGGAGACAAGATCAACTTGAGCAGCTCCATCGGGAACTTCAAAACAACGATAAACTAGCAATTTGTGCCATTGCCGGAATGGGCGGTGTGGGCAAAACCGAATTAGCTCTACAATATGGACTTAGATATCAGGATAAATACCCTGGTGGGTTGTGCTGGTTTCCAGTGCGCGGTGTAGATCTCGGGACTCAAATTGTCAGTTTTGGGCGTACCGAATTAGGATTAAGGATTCCAGATGGACTAGATTTAAACGAGCAGGTAAGATACTGCTGGGGGCATTGGCCAGAAGGAACAGCATTGATCGTGCTGGATGATGTCCCTTCTTTCTGCAATGACTATAAACAGATAATTGAACCCTACCTGCCTCCAGCCCAATCCCGTTTCAAAGTACTGATCACCAGTCGTCAGCGTCCAGGGGCTTCTTACCGACGAATTGACTTGGATGTATTATCCCCAGAGGCAGCATTGGAATTATTCCGTAGCCTTGTTGGTAAAGAGCGCATTGACAAGGAACTAAACGAAGCAGAAGCCCTATGTGAATGGTTGGGTTATTTGCCTTTGGGTTTGGAGTTAGTAGGACGATATCTAGATCTAGATCAGAATTTAACTATCGCTAAAGTTCAGAAACGTTTAGAGAAAAAGAAATTAGCAGCTAAGGGGTTACTATATCCAACAGAACAAGGGGAGATGACAGCCCAGTTGGGAGTAGCAGCAGCATTTGAATTATCCTGGCAGGAATTGCCACTAGAAGCCCAACAGTTGGGATGTCGTCTTAGTCTGTTTGCTCAAGCTCCTTTTGATTGGTTCCTGGTAGAGTCTTGTGTTCTTGAAACTGACGATGAAGAGGAATGGGAACAAGCACAAGAAGAATTGGAGGAGTTACGTAATCGCTTTCTAGTCAATCGTAATCTTTTAAAACTGACCGAACAGAAAACCTATCGCCTCCATCAATTAATTCGAGAATTTTTCCAGACCAAGTTGGCTCAGTTACCAGAGGCCGATCGCTACAAGCGAAGCTTTTGTGAAGCAATAGTTGCTATGGCCAAAAAAATTCCTTATTTTAGTCCTCGCGTTCATTATTATTTTACTAAATTCAAATATACCTCCTTGATCCTTCATTTAGCCGAAGCTGCTACAGTCCTAACTAACTTGCTGAGGCATGAAGATTTAAGAGGGCTCTTTATGGGCTTAGAAAGATGCTATCAAGATCAAGGTACCTATGACCAGGCTGAACTTTGGTATCTGGACTCTTTAGAGATAACTAGAAAGCTCTTGGGGCAGGAATATCTCTACTATCTCTATGTACCTACCATTCTCAACAACCAGGCCTTACTCTACCAATCTCAGGGGAGGTATGATCAGGCAGAACACCTCTTGCGCCAGGCTTTGGAGATGGAGTTGCGGCTGAGTAAGAAGAATCCCAAGCTATCCATCATTATCCACAACCTAGGATTATTACACCATGAGCAGGGGCGGTATGATGAGGCAGAACCCCTCTTTGTCCGGGCATTGGAGATGATAAAGCAGTGTTGGGGTCAGAACCATCCCCATGTGGCTACCACCCTCAACCACCTGGGACAACTCTATCATGATCAGGGAAGGGACCCTGAGGCAGAATCTCTTTTGGTTCAGGCATTGGAGATGAGAAACCAGCTGTTTGGTAAGGATCATCCTGAGGTAGCTGCCAGTCTCAACAACCTGGGAACACTCTACAGTTCAATGGTACGCTACCATGAGGCAGAATCCCTCTTTGTCCAGGCATTGGAGATGAGAAAGCAGCTACTGGGTGATGACCATCCCCATGTCGCTACCACCCTCAACAACCTGGCATTACTCTACAAAGCTCAGGGGCGCTACGATCTCGCAGAACCCCTCTTGGTTCAGGCATTGGAGATGACAAAGCAGTTGCTGGGTAAAGACCATCCCCATGTGGCCACCAGTCTCAACCACCTGGCAGGACTCTACAAAGCTCAGGGGCGCTACGATCTCGCAGAACCCCTCTTGGTGGAGGAATTAGAGATGATAAAGCATCGGCTGGGTGAGAACCATCCCGATGTAGCCCAAAGTCTCAACAACCTGGCAACATTCTATTTGGATCAGAGGCGCTACCATGAAGCAGAACCCCTCTTGGTACAGGCATTGGAGATGACAAAGCAACTGCTGCGTGAGAGCCATCCCGATATAGTTCAAAGTTTCAAGAATCTGGCAATACTCTACGATCCACAGGGGAGCTACCATCAGGCAGAACTCCTCCATCTGCAGGCATTGGAGATCACAAAGAAGCTGCTGGGTAAGAACCATCCCGATGTAGCCCAAAGTCTCAACAACCTGGCATTACTCTACCATTATCAGGGGCGGTACGAGCAGGCAGAACCTCTCTATGTCAAGGCATTGGAGATTGCACAACGGAAGTTAGGGTTAAATCATCCTGATACTGTAACCATCCGTGATAATAGGGAAATTGGGCGTAACCCCCATAATAATCCTGGATTTTTGAGGTATTTTCGGAATAAATTAGCGATTTTGTGCGATCTATTCACAAAACTGATCACTGACCAATGATCAAAATAAATTGTCATTTACACGAAGCGATTGACCGAAGGTCACGCTACGCGATGCTCCTTTGGAGCCGCTAAAAGCGATCGCATTCTCAACCCAACAACGAAACAATAGCCCTCTTTCCCAAATTCCTATCAAAAGCGCTATAATATAATATTACCCTATATTATTACCACACCCCACACCCCACACCCTACACCCCACACCTGAGGTCTTTGTCAAAAAACCTACCCTTATCAGAACTCCCCACCCGCTATTTCACCTAACTACACAATATTCTTCCGTCAACACTTCTCATTTTTCAGTAAAGTGTAAGTATATAGACCCCAAAAGCAATTAGTGAAATTACGAGAACCATGAGTTTATCCCTAAAGCAGCTGACCGTTTATCTGACATTGCTGGGCTTGGGCGGAGGTGCAGGGGTTTTGGGTAGTCGCTATCTCATGGCAGAGCAAGAGGTAATCAGACGCCCACAAATCGTTCCAGCAGTATTACAACCATTCACGCCACAACGATCAAGTGTTACACCCCAGAGAAACCTCAATTTCATTGCTAAAGCGGTAGAAAAAGTAGGTCCGGCAGTGGTGAGAATCGATGCAGCCCGTCAAGTATCACGGGATCTCCCACAACCGTTCCACAATCCCTTCTTTAGGCGCTTTTTTGGGGATGACCTGCCCATGCCACAACCGCGCATCGAGCAGGGCACCGGCTCAGGGTTTATCCTCAGCTCCGATGGACGCTTAATTACCAATGCCCATGTTGTAGAAGGCACAGAGGAAGTTAAAGTCACCCTAAAAGACGGTCGCAGCTTTGACGGTCAAGTGGTGGGCACTGACCCAGTCACCGATGTAGCGGTAGTCAAAATTGAAGCAACGGACTTGCCCACAGTCAACTTGGGTAAAGCAGAGAATTTGACCCCAGGAGAATGGGCGATCGCTATTGGTAATCCCCTCGGTTTAGATAATACTGTAACCGTCGGTATCATCAGTGCTTTAGGGCGCTCCAGTTCCCAAGTCGGGGTTCCTGAAAAACGGGTCAGCTTTATCCAAACGGATGCCGCCATTAACCCTGGTAATTCTGGTGGTCCGTTGTTGAATGCCACTGGTGAAGTGGTTGGGATTAACACCGCTATTCGAGCCAATGCCCAAGGCTTAGGGTTTGCTATCCCCGTGGAAACTGCGGAACGGATTGCTAATCAACTATTTTCTAAAGGTAAAGTTGAGCATCCTTACCTAGGCATTCAGATGGTGACCTTGACCCCAGAGTTGAGAGAAAAAATTAATCAAGACCAAGACTTTGACCTGAAAGTCAACCAAGATGATGGGGTTTTAATCGTCCGGGTGGTGCCAGGTTCCCCCGCCCAGAGAGCTGGTTTCAAAACAGGAGATATCATTAAAACCGTTGGGTCGAAACCCGTTAAAAATGCCACTGAGGTTCAGCAGGGTGTCGAAGCCTCAGAGGTGGGTGCCCAGTTAGAGGTGGAAGTGCTTCGTAACGGTAAGACCAAATTAATCAGCGTGCGACCAGGGGCTTTTCCCATGGAAAATTAGCATTCCTCTGCTTGTAAAAAATCAATAAACTGTCGTGCTGTTCTACCAGAGAAACCATTGGCTCGGATTGCCCACTGTAAAGCACGAGGTCTGATTTCACTAGGCTCAAGGGGGATTTGGGCTAGGGTAGCTAGATGTTGGACAATCTTCAAGTAGGTTTTCTGGTCAGCTTTCTCAAAGGTTAAGGTTAAGCCAAAGCGATCGCTAAAGGAAAGTTTCTCGTGAACCGTATCCCAACCATGGACCTCTTCATTGCTAGGACGGGGACGGTCTTCAAAGAATTCTCGAATCAAGTGTCGTCGATTAGAGGTGGCGTAAACCACAACATTGTCAGGTCGTGCTGTTAAATTCCCTTCCAAGATTACCTTTAAAGCTTTGTAGGAATCATTATCCTCTTCAAAGGATAAATCATCGATAAAGATAATAAATTTTTGAGGCTGGTCTCGCAATTGCTCCGTAATCACCGGTAAATCGATCATCTCTGATTTCGGGACTTCAATAATTCGCAATCCGCGCTCACCGTATTCATTTAACAACGCCTTGACCAAAGAAGACTTACCTGAACCGCGACTACCGTAAAGTAATACATTCAGGGCTCGGTAGCCTTTCAGCAGAAATTCTGTATTCTTGAGCAATTGCTTCCGCGCCGATTCATAGCCCACCAGCTCACTGAGCCTAATCGGATCTGGATTGGCAATACCAAACAACTGACCCGATTGCCAACGAAATCCTTGATAGTCAGCAAAAAGTCCAGTCCCAAACTCTCGATAGTATGCCGCGATCGCTTCCAAGCCATCAGCCCAATTGTCTAAATTGTTTAGTTTAGCTTGCAGCTCCTCTTGGCATCGACTACGTTTATCACTCTGGTCAGCTCCCGACCTTGATTGACTTGACTCACAATTCCAAGGCACCAGTTCAACCGGTAAAACAGATGCTCTTTTGACCCAGTTACAAAGTTGTTTACTGCTGCACTTATAGATATTTTGTAAAGCTTGTAAGTCATGACGAGCCGCGTCTACCAATGCTGGCGGTAATGTTTTTAATTCAAAACCTTGCACTTGCCTGGTAAAGGAATTATCAGCCCTAAGGATTTTTCTAAACAGATAATCTTGCCAACTTTGGTTTTGGCTAGCTAACCCTTGAAACCAGTCACCATAAGCTTTTAAACAACTGATGTCATCCACATCCCTGTTCACCATAGCTTCTAATAGTTTCAAAAAAGCTAAACCTACCCCTTCACTCAAGACTGATTGATAAACTAGCAACGATGCAGCTTGGTAGCGGAGGTTTTGAATTGAATCAATGGTTTGTTTATCCACGATAGGGTTTTGAGTTGGGTAAGGTTTTTAGGGAGCAGGGAGCAGGGAGTAGGGAGTAGGGAGTAGGGAGTAGGGAGTAGGGAGTAGGGAGTAGGGA
>NZ_CEYLVT010000241.1:0-11226 GCF_982860115.1 Moorena sp. | reverse complement strand
CCGAAACCTGATTTAACCGTCCCGTCGCCACTCCGCCAGCTTTTGATCTTCCCCTACACCCATCACCCCACACCCCACACCCCGTAAAGCTTTTAAGGCTGTTTGTCACCCCGTCAGGGGGAACCCCCTTTGGCGGCGCTGCCTCCCCAAGACCGCGCTGCCTCCCCAAGACCGCGCTGCATCGCTACCTTTATTGATTTGATGAATGCATCGACAATTTTGTCAAGAGCGATTTACCCCTTATTAGTCCTAGCAGAACGAGATGACATTTTATTTTTGATCGCCAGAAGTAATTAATTCTCGTTCAAGCTACTTTTTCGTAGTTCGGTAAGCTCCTCTTTTAAGGTGACGGCATGTTTACTAAGTAACGTCGGAATATCCCTCCCCATACGAATAAAAGCAGCGATGGCGATGCGTTTTTCTCCCAAGGGTTCATAGACAATATAATGTTCTCTAACAGGATATAAACACAGGGAGGTATCCCCTGTCAGCTCCTGACGTTTCGGAACTTTTTGATGATTAAGTGCGATAAACTGTGCTGCTTTTTCAAGGTCATGAAAATACTCTTTTGTTAATTCATTGCCCCATCTGGCCCGTGACCATGCTTTGGCTTCCCGTAAGTGCCGCCGCGCTGTGGGGGTGAGGAGATAGTTTTTCCTAGTCACAATCGGGATTATCTTCTTCTAAAATATCCAGGATGGATTCCGGGACATATTCTTGATTCCTAATTTCCCGTAGCCCTTGGATAATGTCGGACACAATCAAATAGTCCTGCATATCCCGACGAATCAAATCGCGGATGTATTCGCTAGGGGTTGCATAGACATCATCATCGCTTGCCCGCATATCAACATAGCGGCGTAGTTTATCGGTTAGCTGGATATTCAGGCTGCTGCTCATTGCGATTCTTTGTATGGGAAGAAACCTTTCACCACTCTAGCATCAATGGCATTAAACAACAATATTTGCCATTTGCTATATTCACACAAGATAAACAACATTCAGCGCAACACCAGACCAGTAGCGTGGCCAATACCTGAAAGCTGTTCCCGTAGCGTGCGCGTAGCGCTTAAGCTAAATGCTTACCACTATATTTTTTTAGCAATCTGAAGAACAGAGAGATAGGAAGTTTCAAGACTATTGCCCACTTCTAGCTCTAGTATTTCCTTAATCCCTTGAAACAAAGACTCTCGCTGCTGTGGGTCTAAAGCTATATAAGGTGACAAAGTACTCAAAAGCGCTAGATAATTATCAATACTATAGGTAACGTCACACACCAACTGTTCCGATACTAAGTCTTGGAATTTCCCGGAATTAATAACAGTTTCTGCCATTTTGCTGAGGTTCTGTTGATAGTTTTCTATCTCTTCATAGGGTTTCAGAGAAGGAGCATGAGTTTGATAGAGCTGATTCAACAGTTGGCAAACCTCATAGTTAGGTTGAGGGGGCGTATTCCATAGCAAAATCAGAAACCCATTCTCTTTTAGAGCATCAGCTGTTTTTTGATACCGGATCTCTTTGGAAACCCAATGAAAAGAAGTCGCTGCTAACACAGCATGGAATTTCCCAGTTTCTAGCTGCCATTCTTCAAAGGTACTATTAATAAGTTCTACATCTGGATATTGGCTACAGTTATCTCGCGCTAGCTGGCAAGATTCCTCGCTAGGTTCAATAGCAACTATAGAGAAGCCCAAGTCAGCAAATGCTGTCGTAGCAATTCCCGGACCGCATCCCACTTCAAGAATTATCCCATCGGCAGGAAGTTGGGCTAACTCCACGGCACGGTTAATCAGTTGCTGAGGATAGCGTGGTCTAGCCTGGTCGTAGGCTTCTGCAACAGAAGAATACCAAGTTTTTTTCTCTTCCAAGTCTTTAGACTGGATATCATTAAGTAGTTGTTTAATGTCTTTCATCGTAAGCATTCAGCTATCAGCTATCAGCCGTGAGCTAAAGCTCACGCTACGCGAACAGCTTAACATAAACCTCAAAAGGTAGAATTTAATAGTTCGAGATTAATCAGAATTGAAAGTCTGGGGAAAAGCCCAAGGCTGACAGCTGACAGCTGACGGCTGAATACTTACATTTAACGTCACCCTAGTCCAACTAACTTTTCGCTCAATTCCCACAAGCGCTTAGCTTTAGAATCATCCATTGCTTCATTAGAAACTTCTTGAACAAAGGACTTACGACCTTCTTTTTGTCGATTACCCCAGCTCCAGTAAACACCGGATTTATTATAGTCAGGATCAGCAACTACTGTTGCTAGTCTATCCCCTGCTAATTCCTGGGAGACATAGCCTCCAGTAATGTTTTTCTGGAACAATGGGAATAGTTTCTGGAACAGGGAATAGTGGTTACGGAATAGAGCGGTTTCAGCAACACATCCCGGATAAAGGGAGTTGAAAACTATTCCGGTAGAGTCATGATAGCGCTGGTGCAGCTCTCGCATGGTCAGCATGTTACAGAGTTTGCTGTCCTTGTAAGCTTTGCCAGATTTAAAGGCTTTGCCATTAATCATTGAGATCGGGGGTTTGAATCCTTCTTCAAAACCCTTGAGGTCTCCCAGGTCTGGAGGTGCTGGAATCGGAATCTTTCCCCCCAATTCCTTAGGATTAGCAGTGACAGTTCCCACAATCACTAGCCTTGGCTGGGAAGAGGATGAATTCTTCAAATCCTCTAGCATCAGATTACACAGGAGGAAATGACCAAGGTGATTGGTAGCAACACTCAATTCATATCCCTCGGGATTTCGCAACGGTTCCTTTAATAACGGCAGATAGATGGCAGCATTGCACACCAAGGCATCGAGGGTTCTGCCGGTTGCTCTGAAGGCATTCACAAACTGCCGGACACTAGCAAAGCTAGCTAAGTCAATATATAGTGCTGTATAGCTGTCTTTTGGTATTCCCACCTCTTGGGCAGCTTTTTCAGCTTTATCGAGATTCCGACAAGCCATCACTACATGCCATCCCCAGGTTTGGGCAAGAGCTCTGGCCGCTTGCAAACCAACTCCCGAGGAGGCTCCTGTAATAATGACCGTTGATTTATGATCGTTTTCCATTTCGTTTAAAATTGACCGATTGATCGTAACTTTATTAGGCTCTCATGTTAAGTTACGATCAAAGATACTATCTTCGGTTAGAGTTTTAACCTTCAACCTTCAACGGTGAAAACCCTTCAAGCTGTTGCAACTTGACCACATTACCAATGACTGCGATCGCAGGAGCAGAAAACTGTGTTTCCTCAACCTGAGCCACAATGGTCTCTAAGGTGCCAACCAACTGTTCGGAGTCAGGTCGTGTGCCCCAGCGAATCAGCACTACTGGTGTCTGGGGATTTAATCCTGCCTCACACACTTCGGTCACAATCCGAGGCAGATTATGAACTCCCATATAAATCACAATGGTTTCTGAGCCATTTGCGATCGCATTCCAATTCACCTGAGGTCGATACTTACCCACTGACTCATGACCTGTGACAAAGGTGACGGAAGAACTATAATCCCGATGGGTCAATGGAATTCCCAGATAAGCTGGTGCTGCAATTCCTGAAGTTATCCCTGGTACCACCTCCACTGGCACCCCTGCCGCGATCAAATCCCCCATTTCCTCACCACCACGACCAAACACAAAGGGGTCTCCCCCTTTCAGCCGCACCACCACTGGATGAGAGTGAGCCTTTTCAATCAACAGCTGAGTTGTCTGTTGCTGCAACATGGAATGACGACCCCTGCGCTTTCCGGCATTAATTTGTTCCGCCTGGGGATTAATCATCTTCAAGACTTCCGGACTGACTAGGGCATCATAAACTACCACATCCGCAAACTCTAATAACCCCTTTCCCTTCAAGGTCATTAATCCCGGATCTCCAGGACCTGCCCCAACCAAATACACCTTACCCAAACATGCCTTGCTCACTACCTTCGCGTCCTTGATGTTTTCGTGGTTCATTTCTACCTAATCCCATCCATAATCAAATCCACTAATGCCTCACTCACCCCAATTGGTTTTCCGAGATTCAACTGCACTTGAGGCAAGCTCTGCTGTATCTCCACTAACATTTGTGCGATCGCATCGGTAATTCCTCCCTCAAACAGAAAATATGCCAAAATGGCAATCTTTTTTGCTCCAGACTCTGTTAGTATAGAGACCTGCTCCCAAAGGGACGGCTGTACTGACCAGTAGGCCGCCACAGCCCCCAACTGGTTAGCTACAGCCCCCGTTTCTTCTTGACCCCCAGGGCGGCTCGTTCCATGGGACAACAAAATCTTGGCATCGCCATCTAGCTTTGCCCATTGATTTGTCAACAGCCTCACCAAAGCCGGATTAGCTCCCAAATGAGGCAGTAGATGAATCACCATTTCACTACCTAAGTTCTCTTGCGCCAGAGATACTTGCCAAGGAATATCCTCCATGACATGTACTCCCCGCAATAGGAATAGGGGCAATAGTTTCAATTCCTTACAGCCAGCCCCTTTAGCGAGCTGAGCAAATCGGATAATTTGCTCATGTAGGGGTATATCAGCCAGTTCTAAAGTGGCTGTACCTACTAAAGGTGCGCTTTCCGTTGGCGAATTAAATTCGCCACGGGTCGCACCTAAAGGTTGACCGGAAAGACCGTTAGCTGTTAACAGATCACTGTCACCACTGCTGCTTTGTGGTGATATGTTTGGTGAGATAGTCTGTCTAGCCCTAGCCTCCTGAGAGGCTAGTCGGATTCGCAGCAACTCAGCCAATTGTGCCATAGCCTGCTGGGGACGCAGGTCATGACTGCCGTGGGAGATTAACAGATACGCAGATGAGGGTGACAACGGTATACTGAACTACCTTGATCGAATGTGTTAAATAATACTATCTTCCCTTTAGAGACAATTGTGTATAAAGTATTTCTAAAGAATGTTGCATTGCGCTAATTTCCCTGCTACTGCACCAGCATGACGGCACCATTCAAATCCCCCAACCCAGCGGCGTGATCGCAAATGTCCTACTGGGGGTTGCATTTGGAACTCAAAGTCTTGATCTCGAAGATGAGAGTTGTGAAGGGGCCACGCTACGCGATTGGCCATAGGCCACGCTACGCGAACGCAAAACCTATAGTAACGAAAGTTGTTAGTTATAGCGCTACGGGCTGGGAATAGGGAAGATTCCTGTTATGAGTTCCCTGTTCTGAGTTGCCTGTTCAACACTTATGGGATAATTGATCGCTATTTATCCTCAGGGGGTGACAAGCTAATTGAAAATCTTACAGGGGTTAGGTTTTAGGGGTTAGGTGAAGCGTGAAGATTGCCCTGGCGGGATGGATTGAATAAAACTATAGAAGAAGTTGAATTGGTGAAAATTGCTTCAATTGCTGGGAAATACAAATGACTCCGATGCGCTCATTTTATCCAACACCTAAAACCTAAAACCTAAAACCCAATACCTATCTAGGTTTGAGCTTTGTTGTCACCCCGTGAGCTATTTATCTTACTTATTGCTGAGTTTCAATTTCTAGTTCACATTGACTGAATACATAATTAATTGCTGAATACAGTCTCTCTAAATCAGAAATTGTATAATTGTTAATTTCTTTAGTATAGAGATTCCCTTTGAGTTTACCAAACTGCCAAAGTTGACCATTAGAAACAATTCCAAATATAGTTTGCTCAGATTGGTCATTAAGCTTTTGAATTGCCACCATTTCTGCTAAACATTGACCCCACCCCTTAATAAAATCATCCTTTTTGGCTTCTACAGCTACAAAATAGGGCTTTTCAAAAATTTGTTTTCCAAGGGGAGACCGCTTTGCTAAAATATAATCCGGTATTCCCGTGAGCTGTTGATCATAGGTGATTGGTTTATGACTCCACAGCGTAAATTTATCTCGATACTGTCTGTATACTTCTTTTAAGAGAGGAAAAATAATAGTTTCACAAATAGCATACTCTGACTCTTCAACAGTAAATTCTCGAAGACAAAACTCTAAATCTTCTTTAAACGCTTCTCTGATTACAGTGTCAGTTTCCAGGATATAATTGGCTTCAGTAGCAGTAATTGTAAATTCTTGAAGTACTTCGCCAATCGTTTTATAGGAATCAAAAGACATGAGAAAATCGGGAATGCGCGAATTTAGAATTTAGAATTTAGAATTGGGAATCGGGAATCGAGAGTCGGGAATAGTAGGAAAGAGCGAGGTAGCGAGGTCTTGAGTAGCTAGTTGTTGATCGGACTCCCCATCACCCCATCACCCCATCACCCGATCTCCCCATCTCCCCATCTTCCCACAGTAACTACACTTCCGCCGCCACTTCTACAAGAGGTCTAGTTTGAGCAAGTGCTGCCAAAAACTTAGCCAGTTGTGCTGGAATTTGATCGTGGACAATTTGGCGGTATTCAAGGAAATGTTCCAGATAGGCATGATCGCTAAGATAGCGTTTCCATACCTGAGGATTGTGCCTGAGGATAGAAAAAAGTTGACCCCAGAATTGGAAGCGGGTTTGGCGCTTGATGCCATTGCGCCAGATAATAATTAGCAGTGCCCAGAAATAGATAAATTTTGGCATTACCAACTTAGGTTGATAGGGTTTCGGCTTCATATTTAAGTAGTGCCGATAAAGTCTGCCTAAATAGGATTCTGGTTTATATAATTCCCAGAAACAACTGACATATTCCTGAGCCAGTTGTTCTATCGGGCGAGTGGGGATAAAATTGGTTAGGGTTGTCTGATTGATATTTTCTTCGTTACCTTCTAGTAAACGCCCCTCTTGTTTGAGCCGATCCCAAAGGGCGGTATTGGGCAAGGCTTGTAACATACTAAACACAGGATGGGGAATGGCGGTTGCTTCTACAAAATCGATAATGCGATCGCCTGCTCCTGGTTTTTCTCCATCCAAGCCAATAATAAATCCAGCCATCACTCGCAAACCTGCCCGATTAATTTTCTCAACCGCATCTCGTAAGGGTTGACGGGTGTTTTGGTGTTTTTTGGTCAGGGTCAAGCTATCGGTATTTGGTGTTTCAATTCCCACAAAGACTGAACTAAAATTGGCAGCAATCATCAACTCCAACAGTTCATCGTCTTCGGCCAGATTCAAAGAAGCTTCTGTGGACAACGGAAAGGGGTAACCATGCTCTGCCATCCAGGGAGCTAGTTCCTGCAACAGAACCTTGACATGGCGTTTATTGCCAATAAAATTATCATCAACTATAAATACAGGAAGCCGCCAACCCAAATTATAGAGAGTTTGCAATTCAGCCAATACTTGAGCCGGGGTTTTGGTGCGCGGTTTACGGCCATATCGCACAGAGATGTCACAGAATTCGCACTCGAAAGGACAACCACGGGAAAACTGTACCGACATCTCGCTATAAGCATCCAATTCCAGTAAGTCGTAGCGGGGAATTGGTGTCTTGGTGACATCTGCCCTTTCTCCATGAGCACGGAATACCCCCGAAGTTTCTCCCAGAGCCAGTGCTTCCACAAATCTCGGTAGGGTAATCTCACCCTCATCTAAAATCAGAAAGTCTACTCCTGCTTCTTGAGCTTCCTCTGCTATAGAGGTGACATAAGGACCACCAACGGCTACCAATTTACCCCACCGTTTCCCCTTACCAATCAGGTGGAGCAGATCGGGTTTCTGGACGATCATACCGGAAACGATCACCACATCTGCCCATTCCCAGTCAGCGTCAGTTTCTAAACGAACATTGCGGTCTACTAAGCGGAATTCCCAGGTTTGAGGAAGAATAGCTGCTACGGTAATCAGACCCATAGGGGGTTGAGCAACTTTGCAGCCGATCAGTTCTATGGCTTTATCAAAAGACCAATAGGATTTGGTGAACAGAGGAGACAGGAGTAAAACTCTCACGTTTGATGTTGAAATCAACAATAGTAAAATACTATAGCAGTTCTCAATTTAGGGAATCGGGAATCGGGAGTCGGGAATCGGGAGTCGGGAAGAAGGGGTAGGGTGGGCAAATTTTGAGAATTTGATTATTTGACCAGCTCTGATGCCGATTTGCCCACCAAATCCAGATCAGGCGATCGCACTGCAACTAAATTTAGTTGCATGATCGGGTAATGCTTTTTATAATTAATTACTGGGGTGAGGATGACTCGACAAGAGAAGCTGATCAAACGTCTTCTAAGTAAGCCGAAGGATTTTACTTGGAATGAATTGACCAAGCTTTTGTCCGGACTCGGCTTTGAGGAGGTCAAAGGTGGAAAAACAGGCGGTTCAAGGCGGCGATTCATTAACTCTGATGGCGTGGCGATCGCTCTACACAAGCCTCATCCTCACAATACACTCAAGAAGTATCAGATTGAGCAAACGATCGAGATTCTTAGGCACGAAGGATTGTTATGAATAACTTGATGAAATACAAGGAATACCTTGGCTCGGTCAATTACAATGATGAGGATGAGATTTTATACGGAAAAGTAGAGTATATTCGTAGCCTGATCAGTTATGAAGGTCAGGATGTTGAATCTCTTCGCGCCAGTTTTCACGAAGCAGTGGATGATTACCTAGAGCTTTGTCAACTCAAAGGGATAGAACCGGAAAAGCCTTTCAAGGGAAGCTTTAACATCAGACCTGGAACCGAGCTTCATCGACGTGCTGCCTACGCAGCTATTGAACAAGGCATAAACTTGAACCAGCTAGTGACAGAGGCACTTGAGCAGTATCTCAGATAACCGCTCTCCAATGCTTCAACCGAAAAGCGGCGGAGTGGGAGCGATCGCACTCATGCACTGCCAACCCTACAAGAACTAGCAACAGTAGCAGTAGGGTGGGCAAATTTTGAGAATTTGATAATTTCATCAGCTCTGATGCCGATTTGCCCACCAAATCCAGATCAGGCGATCGCACTCAAATAAAAATGCTATAGTACTCCTTATTTACAGTAATAACCAGGCAAATAAATCCTTAACTGTAAGATTTAGCTCACTCACGAAAGATGGTACAGGAAGTAACATATCGGGTTGATCGAATACCTCAATTTCTTGTTTAGAATGGTAAACAAACACAGTTTTTTCTTCTGGGTCAATCAACCAACCGATTTGGGTTCCATGCTTTAGGCAATGAAGACTATTTTTGGTGACTTTTGTGTGACTTTGGTCAGGAGATAAGATTTCAATGGTCCAATCTGGAGTCAGGTTAAATATATTGGCAATTTCTCCATTATCATCACAGGGAATTCGGTTCCAAACAAATACTGAAATGTCAGGTATTATTGAGCGACCCCCAAAGGTACAGCGTAATTGCTGGAAATGCGCAAGCAATTTTTTTAGGTTTAACTAAACTATTGATGGCGGGTAGAAGTTCTCCTTGAAGACGACTATGTTTTCCTTGAGGCATGGGCTTCTGAATAATTTTTCCATCAAGGTACTCACTAGCAGGCTTCGTTTCCGGTAGTTTCAGAAACTCCTCCAATGTTAGTATTTTAGGTTGTGCTTGTACCATTTCAGGGTTGTCTCCAATTTGGCCAGCTAGGGGTTTGGTGGGCAAATTTTGAGAATTTGATCATTTCATCAGCTCTGATGGTAATTTGCCCACCAAACACGATCAGGCGATCGCACTTAACGCACCCAACAAGATCAGCGTACGCCCTGTTGTTCACTTGCTATACTCCGAAATAATTTCTTATCTCCTGGGCTTTATTTGCCGGGTTAGGGGCTGTTATACAGTCTTGGTTTTGCTGACATAAGGTGATTATTTGACGTAATCGATTTTCCAATTGAGCCTGATCCCCATTGTAGACATGAGCATGAACAAATGGGAGTTGCTGGTTTGAGGCATGGGATGATATATGCTGTGGAGAAGTCTCTTTCATTCTATTCCCCAACCTAAATGCTTGGTTGGCTATTGGAGCTACCCTTATAACATTTGTAGCGAACGTAAACATTTTATTGCCATAGTGCCAGGCGATACTCGCATGGAAGTGGTTGTCTGGTCCAAACACACGAGCTGCTGGGCCTTGGTGGGCCGCATAGTTCGCATTGAGCTGCCTAGCACGATTTGCTGTTATGTCCTGTGTGTACGTCGTTATGCCCGTTCCTAACATGTGGGGATAGTCCGCTGTATCTATATCCACCCACCAGTCATTATTCTGATCTTGATGATAGTTGTCATGGGCACCATAGATACGTCGACCTGCGTTCACTTCGTCATCATGCACCGGTATATCGGGGATCACCACCCGCTGGATTGTTTGCCCTTCGCTTATACTCGCCGTCGAGC
The DNA here is from genome assembly GCF_982860115.1 of Moorena sp. Taxonomy (NCBI): domain Bacteria; kingdom Bacillati; phylum Cyanobacteriota; class Cyanophyceae; order Coleofasciculales; family Coleofasciculaceae; genus Moorena; species Moorena sp. Next base: position 1,007 of record NZ_CEYLVT010000241.1, on the reverse strand, counting down.
CTCCTTGTTGGACTACATGAGTTAATTCATGGGCAATCAATTCCTGTCCACCTTTATTTGATGGGTTATACTCCCCTCTCTTGAAAAAGATGTGATTTCCGGTCGTAAATGCTCTGGCTTGGAGGGAGCGATTCAGTGTGTCCGACTGACGGTCTGTGTGGATTTTCACTCCACTAAAATCCGCCCCCATCGCTTGGCCCATTGACCGTTGCAGACCCGCATCCAAAGCTTGGCCACCACCCCGGGCACGGGATAGGGCTGATTCCAACTCAGGTGATGCTGCCCCACCCCCAATGGCTTTCCGACGGAGCACCACAGGCTTCAACTGCAAGTCAACCACCGTCTCTTCGTCTCTCTGTAGCCTCTGATTCTCTTCCTTGGTCTGGATTTCTTTCCCTTGCCCCGACTGAACAGTCTCTCCTTGATTGCCAACCCCAGCACCAGGGGCATTGATGTGACTCACCACCTGACGGGCTACCCTGTCGGCTTGCTGCTCATACTTATCCCCAACTGCACCAATGGTCAACTTCGGCTGCACTACCGGTAATCCATTCCCACCCACAGGCACATTTACAAAGCTGCGATTCAAACCAGACGCCCTATCTTTGTCGGAGTTTACCTGTTTTTCTGGCACCGAACGCACTGCTGCTCGCTGTAACCAACCACTACTGGGATTGGATTCACTCTGGGACTGTTGCTGATGTTTACTTAATCCCTGACGCTTCATTTACCAGTTCTCCGTCTATAGATTGGGCATTTTTTATACCCATGTTTTCCGGTTTGATACTCTTAGTTACATTAAACTTCGCCCTAGTTGTCTTGGTCAAGGGGAAGGGATGTGGGGTTTTGGGATTAGATTTGACTCTAGAGATTAATCTTCCGGTGGGCAGTGCTTACCTTCGCCCTTTGCCAGCAAATGTATCTGTTTAAAGCACTGCCAACCCTACAAGAACGATTCCCGATTCCCCTCCTGGGAGGGGTTAGGGGTGGGTTCCGATTCCCGATTC
>NZ_CEYLVT010000240.1:0-11266 GCF_982860115.1 Moorena sp. | reverse complement strand
GGCTCGTCCCATGTTTTACCCAAATGTAAAAAACCTACCCCTGTGAGCCACACCCTACACCCTACCCCCTACTCCCTACTCCCTACTCCCTACTCCCTACTCCCTATTCTTCACAACCAATTTCCCAGCAAAATAAAAGCCGACCAGTAAAAGGGGTGACTAAATTGCTTACTCTGCAACAGCTCCTGTTGAGCTTGACGCAGAGCTTCAGCCTTGGTAACCTTGCCTGTGGCTAACTTCTGGTAGAAGCGAGTCATTAACTCGGCAGTGCCTAGATCGTCCACATACCAGAGACTGGCAAGGGTACTGCGTGCGCCAGATCGTACGGCTACTCCAGCCAATCCCAAAGCCGCTCGGGAGTCTCCTGCGGCTGTCTGACAAGCACTGAGGACGAGTAATTCAATGGGATTTTTTTGCTTTTGATCCGCTGAGATCAGACTATTTAACTCATTGATATTGATTACGTCGTCCCAGGTCAGGAGAAAGGTTTCTTCAGCTACTGAACTAAATTCACCATGAGTTGCTAGATGGAGCACTTCGTACGGAGAGCTATTAACTTCTGTAGTGAAGTTGGATTCAGTAAAGGATTCATTGAGTAGAATCAATGAGGGAACTTGAGCCATGATATTCTCTAATTCTTCCTTCACCCCAGGAAGTGCTCCTAAATTGGGACGATGGGGACGAGTTTCCGTGACTCCAGCAGCCAGAACTGAAACGTTTTCTCTAACATTGGCTTGAGAGTCGATTAATTGTAAACTAGGTGCTACTGCAATATTATATTTCTCGATAGCATAGTTTTCCCCGTCATAAAGCACGGACATAGGAAGATTGCGCAGGGCTCCGTCGGGAATAAATACTAGGGTGCGGATGTTGCTGTTGGCTAGTTCCGCTTCAATCGGGCCGATTAACCAGTCGTGTATTGTTTGCAAGTTTTCCTTTTCAAGACTTTGCCAAGGCCTAGTAATAGTTCTCCTTGCCAAAGCCAGTTGTTGTTCTATTTCTGTTTTGGGTAAGTTAGTCGTGATCTGGCGCAGAGGTTGTCCGGGCAAAGTGACAATTACTTCCAGGCGGTCTGGCAAGATAATGGTATAGAAGATAGCCGCGTTGGGATCAATTTCATCGATATTAACGGGTTTAGCATCTAGACAGGCATCCCGAAAAAAGTTGTCTAGTTCTGCTAGTTGCAGGGATTCAATCACATCTCGTGCTTGTTTGAGGTTTTCTTGAGATGCATTGGGTTCCAGGAGTAGTCCTACTAATTCTCGGTAGACTGGTTCGACCCTCTCTCGAAACCCAAACTGAATATCGCTACTAATCGCGACTAGGTCGCTACGGATCGATTGGAGAGTTTGCACCGATTGAGCATAGGCCGCGATCGCATTTTTTTTATCCTGTTTTAGATTGAAGATTCTTCCTAGTTGCCATTGCCATTGATAGGCTAAATCCGGAGCCTGGATTTCTTGAGCAATCAGTAAGGCTTTTTCGGTCAAGTCTTGGGCTTCATCAAGACGTTGATTGTATTTGTATAAGCTTCCCAAGTTACCAATGGCTTCAGCTTCCGCTCGTTTATCTCCTAAATTCCTAGCCAATTTAATAGCATCGGCGAGATAAGTAGCCAGGGCTTTGGGAGTTTTTAGTTCTGTATTTTCAGATTTTAATAGAGTTTTGGCTAGCTTAATTCTAGCCTTTATTGCTCTTTGACTGGGAGATAATGTGGTTAAGGTATAGTCTATAGCTGGCAATAACCCTCTGGCTCGTGACCACTCTTGTGTAGCTATCAATACACTCAGTTGATTTAATTGTCCCTGAATTTTAATATCTGCTAAGGGAGATTCCTTGACAACCCGTTGATAGAAATCCAAAGCCTCTTCTGTTTTTGTTTGTAATCTAGCTGTATCCCCCAAACTGAGTAGAGTGTCAGCAATCAAAGTCTGATTTGGTAAGTTTTCCGCTATGGCTAAACTTTGTTGTAAAATGTCTTGAGAGTCTTGGAATTTTCCCACTCTCCTGAGGACATCACCTAGGTATTGAAGGGCTGTACTTTTGAGAGGGCTATCAGGTTGGTCTTGGATACTTTCCTGGATTTGATTTAACGTTTTAGTGGCTTGATTATACAACCCTAATATTCGTAAGGCTTGCACTTGGTAAATCTGACTTTCCGTTAATTTATTGAGGTCTTCGAGGTCTTGGTAGATAGCACTAGTTTGCTGCCAAGTATCTAAGGCTTTTTCCCCTTGACCTAGTGATAAGTATACTTGTCCTTGGACTGACAGAATTTGGGCTTGTAATTGTTGACTTTCCTTGGTTAATGGCAGTTGTGATAGTTGGGTAAAACTCTGGGATATTGTCTGTTTAGCTTGTGCCCAGTCTCCCAAACGTTGATAAACTAACGCTAGATTCGCCAAGGCGTTAATCTCACCAATAATGTCTCCACTATCGCTGTAGTTACTAATAATTTGCTCCAACAACGGTATCGCCTTTTGATATTCACCTGTTTCATAGAGTTGTTGGGCTTTTTGGTCTAGGGAATCGGGAATCGGGAATCGGGAATCGGGAATCGGGAATTGGGAATTGGGTGTGATTCTTTGATAATTTGATAAGGCTTTCCCGGATGGTAGGAAGCAGGTTAATGCGATGGCAATTAAAAATGATAGTTTTTTCATAATAATTAAGGGAACAGGGAACACAAAAGGGGGAATTGGGAATCAGTAACAGCTTTTTGATGGTGCGTTACGGGGCTACTGGACGACCTTGAATATCATGGCAATCCCTCCCCTAACGCACCCTACGCACTACTCTACGCACTACTCTTCCCTGTTCCCTGTTCCCTGTTCCCTGTTCCCTCTGCCCGAATGACAATCCAGATGGGGCAATATCTGATCAACAGGAGTACCCCGAAACGGTTGCGCCGTCAGAATGATGGTGCCATCCTTTGCTGTTACCCAGCCTTGGGCTTCGATAATCACTTTTTTTTCTTGGGGAGGTTGAGGCTTTGTCAGTGATTGTTGCTGCTGTAATGGTTGTCTACTACTGCTGGGTAAGCCAGGACGAGAGAGCCAGCCCACTGTTCTGTCAGTATTAATCACCGAATCGTCTGCACTAGCTGGTAAACCCCCTTTACCCGTAATGAAAAAGGAACTGCCGCCAGCAATCCGATTATTCTCAAAGCCACAAAGGTCATTGGCCAAGATGGCTTCTGCATCTACCGGGCTTGCTGGTAATTCCGTTAAGCCTGAGGTGGGGTCTACGTCTGGGGTGTTAAGGATTACTTCACCGCTGAAGGATGGGCCAAGTCGGGAGGTGGCGGTGATGTCATTGTCTGGAGTTTCACGGTCTCGAAACTCTAAGCCAAAGATGCCTTGGGCATTAATCTCAACACGACCTCCTGGGCCTTTTTGAGCATTGGCGGTGATGTCGCTATTTCCCAGACCCAGTAAGGTATCAGTATTAATTTTGATATTTCCCCCATCAGTATTCTGGGCGTTAGTGGTAATGTTGCTTTCGTCGAGGAGTCGGATATCACGAGCTTCTAGGATAATATTGCCTTGCGGTCCTGCTGTTTCTGCTGAGATCCTGCCATCGTTGTTTAGGAAAATGGAGTTGGCATTAATATCTACCGTGCCTGCTGAACTCCCCGGTTGAATGCTTGTAGCACTAACAACTGCTCCATCAGAGATTATTAACTTGTCAGTGGTAATTTTCAAAAACTCTCCCGCATCTCCTTTGCCTTCACTTAGATTAGTCAAGCTCCTGGGAATCCCACCATTGACTGAGGTACCAATCACTTGAACAGATTTAGAGGCATCCACAGTCAAATTTCCCCCGTCCCCTTCACCCAAAGTGGCAGCTGAAACAAATGCTCCATCTTTGACAATTAACTCCCCAGTGGTAATAGTCACATCGCCCCCGTCCCCTTCACCAGAAGTGCTAGTTGAAACAAATGCTTCACCAGAGACCATTAACTTCCCAGTGGTAATAGTCACATCTCCCGCATTTCCTCTTCCAAAAAAAGTTTCAGCTTTCAAGGCGCTGCCCAACCCACCCGAGGCTGAGCTACCAATCACTTGAACAGTAGAGTCCGCATCTACAGTCAAATTTCCCCCGTCCCCTTCACCAAAAAAAGTGTTAGTAGTAACTTCTCCTCCATTCTGAAGCAAAAAAAAGTCAGTGTTAATCACAATGTCTCCCCCATCTCCCGCACCGAAAGTTGAAGCAGAGAGGTTGCTAGTAAATCGAGATCGAATCAACCCATCAATCAATTTCACAGACTCAGAAGCATTCACAGTCACGTTTCCTGCCTTGCCCTCGTCAAAAGCGTTACTTAATACGCTTGCTCCATCCCTAAGGGTCAACTGACGAACATCGATGGTTATATCTCCACCGGGCAATGAGGTGAATGTGCTTGCTCTAACGGTAGAGGTTCTACCAATATCTAACTGTGAACCCCGGATGGAAATTGCGCCGTCACTGTCTTCGGCAGCCAGGTCATTTTCTTCTCGAAGGCTGGTACTGATCAAAGACCTCAGTATTCCGATATCCCGAAAGTTCTCAATACCTTCGTATCCCAAAACCCAACCTTGACCTTTTGGTGTCAAACTTACCATACCTGGACCAGCAACACTACCCAGTTCAATCCGTCCACCTCGTGCTTCTAGCAAAAATCCTTCTAAGGTAATATCGCTTCCTACAAGAGCTAAGGTTTTACCCGGTTGCACTCTTAGCCCTAGTCCTTGACGGAAACTCTGGCGACCACTAATTCCTTGTGCCCTAATACTGCCTGAGTTTTCTGCATATTGCAAACCAAGAGGCCCCTTAATCGTTAACAGAGGTGGAGCATCTGGGTTGGTGGCGCTGAATTGAAAACCATTGTCAAACACCACACTATCAGCAGTACTCCCAAAAAATGAGCCTCCCAGATCTAGTCTGGTATTAGGACCAAAGACAATACCGTTTGGATTTATCAGAAATAAATTAGCATTTCCCAATACTCCCATAGTCCCCAAAATATTGGAAACATTACCTCCAGTTACCCGACTCAATATGTTGGTAACTCCAGCAGGATTATCAAAATAAACTCGCCCAAACTCGGCCACATTGAAATCTTGAAAGCTATGGAATAGATTGCTTTCTCTAATCGCCCCACCTTCTATCAAATCTGCTAGGGCACCCTTAACATTGACATTGGGGGTTACTACAGAGCCTTCATTTCCCAGGGTATTATCTGGGGTGATTTGTCCTAATGCGGTAGTTGCAGCTAGTAGAGAATAGAAAACAAAGGGACTTGCTTGCAGAAGTCCGTAAACCACAGCTTTCATGTTAATCAATCAAAATGCTCCCGATATCTGGGATTATTTCATGAAATACCTGTCGATTCTGTTAAGTTTTATTAAGTCAATAGGGCAGTACCCAAGGTAAGCCATTCACTAATTTTCTAAACCTCTAACTCTTTGCTCTAAGGCATTCATTCTTTCTTCTAAATCTAATTTGTCAGATTCTTGGGTGATGCTATATCCAATCAATCGTTCTAATATCCTTTCTTGTCGTTGTTGCTTTTCTTGAGACCTTAATTGTGTTTCTTGTAGTTCACGTTGACCAGCTTGGAGTTCACCTTGAACAGCTAGGATCTGTTCTAATATCCTTTCTTGTCGTTGTTGGTTCTCTTGAAACGTTAATTGTGTTTCTTGCAGTTCACGTTGAACAGCTAGCATCTGTTCTAATGTTGTGTCTTGTCGTTGTTGGTTTTCTTGAAACCTTAATTGTGTTTCTTGAAAGCGTAATTGTGTTTCTTGTAGTTCACGTTGAACAGCTAGCATCTGTTCTAATGTTGCTTCAATTCGATCTAATCTGTTCGAGCCGTTGTTAGTCATTGTTGATTTATATTGTTGATTTATTATGAATTAACCCAAGTTAGATTTATAGCCATTGGCCAATGGTCATAATAAATTATGACTTAGGCTAACCATCACCCATAGGTATAGGCGTTGACTATGGGAAATAATATTAGGTTATCTCCTGTAAGGGTGACCAAGAGCCAGCCTCCCAGCCTGACGAAAACTCTAAGGCTGGCTCTCCCGTGGATTTTCTTGTCCACACTTTTATTGTAGCACAAAAATTTTTAAAATATGCTATTATAAAAATATTTTTGTAAATTTTTTGAGGGAGTCGGGAGCAGGGAGCAGAGAGTGTGGTAAGTGTGGTAAATATGGTAAGCATGGTAAGTGTTTCCCCCTTGTTAAGGGGGGTTAGGGGGGATCTCCAGTTGGGATTTAGCTGGAGGATTAGCGCGTTCGCTTTTAGCGGAAGCTTTGCTTCATCGCATAACCAATAGGTGCGTTACTATTGCTAGCATGCCTCTTGCCTCTTGCCTCTTGCCTCTTGCCTCTTGCCTCTTGCCTACTCCCTACTCCCTACTCCCTATTTCTCACAACCAATTTCCCAGCAAAATAAAAGCCGACCAGTAAAAGGGGTGACTAAATTGCTTACTCTGCAACAGCTCCTGTTGAGCTTGACGCAGAGCTTCAGCCTTGGTAACCTTGCCTGTGGCTAACTTCTGGTAGAAGCGAGTCATTAACTCGGCAGTGCCTAGATCGTCCACATACCAGAGACTGGCAATGGTACTGCGTGCCCCCCCACGCACGGCAACACCAGCCAATCCCAAAGCGGCTCGGGAGTCTCCCACGGCTGTTCTACAAGCACTTAGGATGAGTAATTCAATCGGATTTTTTTGCTTTTGATCCGCTGAGATCAGACTATTTAACTCATTGAGATTGATCACGTCATCCCAGGTCAGGAGAAAGGTTTCTTCCGCTACTGAACTAAATTCACCATGAGTGGCCAGATGGAGCACTTCGTAACTAGAGGTATTAACGACTGTATTGAAGTTAGATTCAGTAAAGGATTCATTGAGTAAAATCAATGAGGGAACTTGAGCCTTGATATTCTCTAATTCCACCTTCACCTGAGGAAGTGGTCCTAAATCTGGACGATGGGGACGAGCTTCGGTTAGTCCAGCAGTCAGAGCCGAAAATTTTTGCTTCACTAAAGCTTTAGGGTCGATTAATTGTAAACTAGGTGCTACCGCAATACTATATTTCTCGGTCAAATAGTTTTCTCCGTCATAAAGGACGGACATCGGAATATTCCGCAGGGCTCCGTCCGGGATAAAGACTAGGGTGAGGATGTTACTGTTGGCTAGTTCGGTTTCAATCGGGCCGATTAACCAGTCGTGTATTGTTTGTAAGTTTTCCTTTCTCACACTTCGCCAAAGGCTAGTAATATTGATCTTTACCGAAGCGATTTGTTGTTCTATTTCTGTTTTGGGTAAGTTAGTGGTGATCTGGCGCAGAGGTTGTCCGGGCAAGGTGACAATTACTTCTAGGCGGTCTGGCAAGATAATGGTATATAAGATAGCGGCGTTAGGATCTATTTCGTCGATATTAACTGGTTTAGCATCTAGACAGGCATCCCGAAAAAAGTTGTCTAGTTCTGCTAGTTGTAGGGATTCAATCACATCTCGTGCTTGTTTGAGGTTTTCTTGAGATGCATTGGGTTCGAGCAGTAGTGCTACTAATTCTCGGTAGACTGGTTCGACGCTTTTTCGAAACCCAAACTGAATATCGCTACTAATCGCGACTAGGTCACTACGGATAGATTTGAGGGTTTGCACCGATTGAGAATAGGCCGCGATCGCGTTTTTTTTATCCTGTTTTAGCTTGAGGATTCTGCCTAGTTGCCATTGCCATTGATAGGCTAAATCGGGAGCCTGGATTTCTTGAGCAATAACTAAGGCTTTTTCGGTTAAGTCTTGGGCTTCATCAAGACGTGATTGCTGTTCGTAAAGACGTGATTGCTGTTCGTATAAGGTTCCCAAGTTACCAATGGCTTCTGCTTCCGCTCGTTTATCTCCTAATTTTCTAGCCAGCTTAATAGCATCGGCGAGATAAGTAGCTAGGTAGTTGGGAGTTTTTAGTTGTGTATTTTCGGATTTTAATAGGGTTTTAGCTAGATGAATTCTAGCATTGATAGCGATTTTACTGGGAGGTAATTTAGTTAAGGTGTTGTCGATAGCTGGCAATAACTTTCTGGCTTGTGACCACTCTTGTTTAGTTATCACTATACTCAGTTGATTTAATTGCCCTTGAATTTTACTATCCAGTAAGGGAGATTCCTTGACAACCCGTTGATAGAAATATCTGGCGTCTTCTGTCTTTCTTTGTAATCTAGCTGTATCCCCCAAACTGAGCAGAATATCAGCAATCAAGGTTGGATTTTGGAAGTTTTCCGCTATGGCTAAACTTTGTTGTAAAATTGCTTTAGAGTCTTTGAATTTACCGACTTGGCGCAGCACATCACCTAGGTAGTGGAGGGCAGTACTTTTGAGTTTGCTATCGGGTTGGTTTTGGAGGGTTTCTGTGATTTCAGTTAAGGTTTTACTGGCTTGATTATATAATCCTAATACTCGTAAGGCTTGCACTTGGTAAATCTGACTTTCTGTTAATCTAGTTAAGTCTCCAAGCTCTTGGTAAATAGCACTAGTTTGCTGCCAAGTCGATAAGGCTTTTTCCCCTTGACCTAGAGATAAGTAGACTTGTCCTTGAACTTCTAATAGTTGGGCTTGTAATTGTTGACGCTCTTTGGTATGATCAAGATATGATAGTTTTGTGAAACTCTGGGATAGAGTTTGTTTAGCTTGGTCTAGGTCTCCCAAAGTTTGATAAGCTAACGTGAGATTGATTAAGGAATTAATTTCACCAATCAGGTCGCCATTGTCCCTGTAGTTACTAATCATTTGCTCCAACAACCCTATCGCCTCTTGGTATTGACCTGTTTCATAGAATTGTTGGGCTTGTTCCTCTGGAGAATCAGTAATTGAGTAATCTGGTGTGATTACTGGAGAATTTGATAAGGCTTCGCCGGATGGCAAGAAGCACGTTAATGCGATTGCAAATATAAATGATAGTTTTTTCATATCCCTACTCCCGATTCCCGATTCCCTACTCCCTACTCCCTACTCCCTCCTCCCGAATGGCAATCAAGATTGGGCAATATCTGCTCCACAGGAGTCCCGTTAAACGGTTGCGCCGTCAGAATAATCGTGCCATCCTTTGCTATGACCCAGCCTTGGGCTTCGATAATCACTTTTTTGTCTTGACGGGGTCTGACTAAAGATTGCTGCGGTAATGGTTGTCTGGTGTTGGCTAAGCCAGGACGAGTTCGCCACCCCACTGTTCTGTGGGCATTAATCACCGGATTCTCTGGAGTTGGTGGTAAACCCCCTTTGCCAGTAATAATAAAGGAACTGCCACCAGCAATCCGATTATTCTCAAAGCCACAAAGGTCATTGGCCAGGATCGCTTCTGCATCTACGGGGCTTGCTGGCAATTCGGTTAAGCCTGAGGTCGGGTCTACCTGTGGGACGTTGAGTATGACTTGACCGTTGAAGGATGAGCCAAGAGTGGAGGTGGAAGTGATGTCATTGTCTGGAGTTTCACGGTCGCGAAACTCTAAACCAAAGATGCCTTGGGCATTAATCTCAACACGACCTCCTGAACCTTTGTCAGCATTGGCGGTGATGTCGCTATTTCCCAGACCGACTAAGGTATCAGTATCAATGGTGATATTGCCCCCATCGGTATTCTGGGCGTTAGTATTAATTTTGCTTTCCTTGAGGAGTCGGATGTCACCAGCTTCTAGGATAATATTGCCTTTGTCTCCTGCTGTTTCTGCTGTGATCCTGCCACCGTTGTCAAGGAAGATGGAGTTAGCATTAATATCTACCGTGCCTGCTGAACTGCCCTGTTGAGTGCTTCTAGCACTAACAATTGCTCCATCTTTAATAAATAACTGGCCAGTGGTAATTTTCAACAACTCTCCGGCATCTCCTGTTGCTTGAGCTTGAGTAAACAAGCCAGTGGGAAACTGATCATCGGGTGTTATACCAATGAGTTGAACCGTAGAGTCCGCATCTACAGTCAAATTGCCCCCATTCCCTTCACCCAAAGTGGCAGCGGAAACTTGTGCCCCATCTTTGACAATTAATTCCCCAGTAGTAATAGTCAAATGTCCGGCATTTCCTTTGGAGTCTGAATTAGCCTGAGCAGACAAGCTGCTGCCAAACTCACCCGAGGCTGAGGTACCAATCACTTGAACAGTCTGCTCAGCATTGATAATCAAATTTCCTCCGTTTCCTTCAGCAAAAGTGCTAGCTGAAACTCGTGCTCCATCAGAGACTATTAACTCCCCAGTGGTAATACTCACATCTCCGGCATTTCCTTTGGAGTCTGAATTAGCCACAGCTGTCAAGCGGCTGCCAGACTCACCCGAGGCTGAGGTACCAATCACTTGAACAGTCTGCTCAGCATTGATAATCAAATTTCCTCCGTTTCCTTCAGCAAAAGTGCTAGCTGAAACTCGTGCTCCATCAGAGACTATTAACTCCCCAGTGGTAATACTCACATCTCCGGCATTTCCTTTGGAGTCTGAATTAGCCACAGCTGTCAAGCGGCTGCCAAACTCACCCGAGGATGAGGTACCAATCACTTGAACAGTAGAGGAGGCATTGATAATCAAATTTCCCCCGTTTCCTTCACCTGAAGTGCTAGCTGAAACAACTGCTCCATCTTTGACAATTAATTCCCCAGTGGTAATAGTCAAATTTTTGGCATTTGCTGTCCCTTCAGTTTGAGCAAACAAGCCGCTGCTAAACTCACCCGAGGATGAGGTACCAATCACTTGAACAGTAGAGGAGGCATTGATAATCAAATTTCCCCCGTTTCCTTCACCTGAAGTGCTAGCTGAAACAACTGCTCCATCTTTGACAATTAATTCCCCAGTGGTAATAGTCAAATTTTTGGCATTTGCTGTCCCTTCAGTTTGAGCAAACAAGCCGCTGCTAAACTCACCCGAGGCTGAGGTACCAATCACTTGAACTGTAGAGGAGGCATCCACAATCAACTCTCCCCCTTCCCCTTCACCAAAAGTGCCAGCTGAAACAACTGCTCCATCAGAAACCATTAACTCCCCAGTGGTAATCTTCAAATTTCCCGCTTTTCCTGTGCCTGGAGTTTGAGTAGACAAGGCGCTAGGAAACTGACCCGAGGCTGAGGTACCAATCACTTGAACAGTAGAGGAGGCATCCACTGTCAAATTTCCCCCGTCCCCTTCACCGATTGGGATAGCTAAAACTTCTGCTCCATCAGAGACCATTAACTCCCCAGTGGTAATACTCACATCTCCCCCATGTCCTGTCCCTTGAGTTCGAGCAAAC
>NZ_CEYLVT010000239.1:0-11431 GCF_982860115.1 Moorena sp. | reverse complement strand
CGCGAGCATAACTCGCGAATAAGTTTTCCCTTTTTTCCAAAATGGGATGCTCCCGAAGGGTGGGAGGATTCCGAGTATTATTTTGACTTTGAAGAAGGCGAGTAAATGACAAGGAAAAAGCTCAAGGCAATTGAAGGAAAAAGGCTGAGATTTAGAGCTACGGTAGAAAGGTTTGGAACCAAGACAAATTATCAATTACCACCGCTAATCGACCAAAAGTAAAAAATAAAGGAACGAAAATCTGGTTGCAATTTGTCAATATTTACGCGAAATAAGTGGTAAGATGCCATCTTAACTTCTGATTAGCTTTCAAGCTAGTCAAACAACAAAAAGCCCCGCTCCCTTAAAGCGGGGGACAACCTCAAAAAAGCCTCATCAATAACCTAAATCTAACATGTTTACAACTAGAAAAGATCTCAAAGGATTAGAAGCCGCCCAGTCAACTCGCATATGGCAAGTTCTAGATGGGGAAACTAAATTGATTTTATTCGACAAAAACCTGCTGTTTGATGACATTTACGATCAGTTTGATGAGGAGGGTTTTTGGCTAGAGATAAAAGAGGGTTTGCAATTTGCAACCGGTTCACGGGAATTGATCAACGGATTTGCAGTCTGGAAAGAGGATGAAAACATTTTCATAAAAGGAGATGTTTTTGATCAATCGGCTCGCGATCGCTTAGCTAAGAACGGGGCAATTAATATCCTGCCCCCACCTCCTAAGCCAAAGCCTCTGAATCCGATGGATGTGCCCGCATCTTTTAAGGCTCTTGGTTCTGGCAAACCTCGCCGTCCTAACCGGAGGAAAGGTAGAAAAAGGTAAGCCCTAGATCAATCCATTACTTTGCCCTGGCGAAAGCTGGGGCTTTTTGTTGTGATCAAAGGAGCGATCGCTCCTGATGGGAAGCCAATTAAGCTTAAACCATCTATCGGTGTTTTTAACCCTCCGCGAGGTGCCAGGAAAAATAGGTCTTTTTAGCTTAAGAAGCTTGCAGCAAAAGGGTTTGAGCTGCCAGGTTAAGCAAAGTCCACCCGAAATGGCCCTTAAAGCGCGATCGCTCCCTTGTACATAGTTTTCGGGAGAATTCCCGAAAACCTAAAAGGGTCAAACCTCCCCACCGATTTCAGCTATCGCTTTTGTTTTTGAGATTGAATTTGTTTTTTTGATTTATTTCTGTTAGTTACTTTGGCAAAAATAGTTTGTTTCTAATAATAGAGTACTTATACTCACTTGATGCGATTGCAAAATCAGACACCCTGATTTGAAATCAGACACGAATTGACTGTATACAGTTGACCTAAATCAGACAGACTGATTAGAAATCAGACAGACCCATACATCCCAGAATTAACACAAATCAGACAGACGTATATAACCCAAAGTTAACACAAATCAGACAGACGTATACAACCTATAAACCCTATTAATCAATTAGTCAAAAGAACAAAACAATAAACGCATGTCTGATTTCTTGTTGACAATAGATGACAATAAAAATCAGACAGACCTCAACAAAAAATCGACCGAGACCCCCAAAAACTTGGCTGACCCCCCACTTTTACCCCCCGATCGGGGGTCTTTAAGCACTTTTTAGGGGACTTAAAATTTCACGTGTCTGATTTTGGAAGGCATTTTATTGACTCTTATTAAGAATTAAAATCAATAAAAAATTACTTATGAACTTATAAACAGTAAGTTAATTTTGTTGAGTTGACTAATCAGACAGACCTATCTACCCCAAAATTAACACAAATCAGACAGACGTATTCATCCCAAAGTTAACACAAATCAGACAGACCCATTTGGGTGCGCCCTGTCTGATTTCCATCGGTTGCACTAGGGAATACAAGCGTTTATTTAAAACTCAAAAAGGCTTTTTGTTTGGTTTTTGATTTGTTCGCTAGTAAAAAGGCCAGGATTTTTCTTCCAACAGGAAATCCTGGGTACTGCTTCGGTATTCATTGGTAATGCGATCGCAACCCCTGCAGCAATCACTTTTGTTTACCCGTCCTGAGTCCTTTGGGAATACTGGCGGAACACTGGCAATGTACTGGCCACTATAAGGGATCCGCAGAATGCAACCGCGAAGGAGGTTAGACAGTATTTGGGGGTAAGTGATAGCTGTCTTGATAAATGAGTGAAGGCTGGGGATACTCTTAAACCGTAGTAATTTGGACAAATCCGGCTAAAACAGTCAAGGTGCAATTTATTGTTGCCTGAGGGAGGGGTGGTCAAACAGTAATTGGAGTTAAACCTGAGGCACCTCGGGACTTCTCAGGATTTTTTCTGAGCGCCCAGAAAAAATCAGAAACCTTGACTGGTATGACTTCCATCTTCTCTCGGAGAAGTGGGCTCAAAAAAGAGATCTCAAAAAAAATGTCCAGTACCCCTTGACAAAATACCGGTACTTTAGCCCGTTTTGTCCAGGATGCTCAAGGAACTCAACCAGACTTACCTCAACGGTCTAGCTCCAATTGATGTTTACCGTTGATCGAAAAAATAATCAAATTCTGATCATCGAGAATTGATAGCGATCTCTTTGTCGCTTTTTATCCTGGAATATAAACATTGTCAACGATGCGGCGTCGTCTCAATATTGTGTGCAACCCACATTGTGGGTACCAGTTGCGACATTGCTCTTTGTATGACGGTCAAATGCTTTTCTATAGAGGTTTTCAGCTTATTGGAGGGTTGATTTTGTATCGCGGTGCCGTTGGGTAGTTGAATAATGGTTGATTTTAATTGTGGGCATTTGCCCTTAATTAGCGATCGCTCTTCAAAATTGTTGTTTTCCTGGGGCAAAGACAACAAAAAGGTGCAGCCCCTGTACACGGAGGTATTGCACCACTGTGAAATCGTTTCCCAGAAGGGTTTTTAGCTGTTTAGACATCACATTTAGCACCACTGTTGACGTGTTGTTTTTAGTACTTTAGATGTTTCACGACCGCTCAAAAAGATAACAAAAAAGCGCAGTAGGAAACCCCACTACGCCTTAGTCTAACGATGTCTGGCTAAATCTATCCAGCGTATGGATCGATTCCATGCTGCCTTAGGATCCGCTTAAGGTACTCGTTTTCGGCCTCTAGTTGGTCTGGAGAAGCCATGCCTAAGGACAGTTCCTCCAGATCTTTCTGAGCTTGCTCTTGGCTTGCGATCGCATCATTTCGGTCAGCGATCGCTTCGTTGCACAAGTACTTCCAACTAGCGGCGTTGTGTTCATGTTCGGAAACCTTAACTTTTAATTCGCTGTTGGCCAGCATCAACTCTTGAGCCTTCCCAGGAGTGTACTCGCGACCAAAGGCTTCGTCGGTCATAACTTGAAATAAAGACAGAGAAGCATTTAGTAATATGTCTTGAGCTGCTTCTTTAGTTTCTGGCTTCACCCTTGTTGCTTTGCATGCCCAGTATCCCCAATATCGGATAGCATCAGGCAATTTCCACAGAGAAACAGGGACAAGACCTCCAGATTGCATTTTGTATTGTCCCGCGACCATTGTGAAATCCTCTCCCAGAAAGGATTTCAGCTCCTGAGACATTGTTTTCACGACCATTGTGCTTCGCGATGTTTTTATGACGCCTGACGTACCACGACCACTCAAATAATTAATGAAAAAGCCTCGCTCATCTATTTGATCAGCCGTGTATGTATCTAGTACCAAATCTTCGGACAATTGGATGGAAGACTTCCGGACTTGTAGTATTTCGTTCATGGTTATGATGGGGGTGATTGATTGAATTATTTGGGCAACTGCCCTTAATTAGCGATCGCTCTTATTCGATGGTCGGAGCGATCGCTTTGTCATCAATGATATCGTCGCACGTTCTCGTTGTCAAGGATAAAGGCGATATAAAAAGATGCACATCGTTAATCAGCAAATTCCAACTGAGTAACGGGAGACCCCCGCCAGGTAAGCCCTTCATGCATCTCTTGGCGCTCCAACTGAGTAGCGATTGGCCTTGCTCCTCAATGCTGCGATAGCCTTTCTTCCCAATTTGATCGACAAAAAGATAACAAAAAAGCGTGACGAGAAATCCCGCAACGCTCCAATTCGATGTTTTCAAGTCATATACTAGCCAGCGTATGGGTAGATGCCATGCTGCCGCAGCAACCGCTTTAAGTACTCGTTCTCCGCCTCTAGTTGATCTGGGCTTGCTCTTGGAAAGCGCCTACTTATTTTTAGCCGTCCAACAAAGACACAGTAAGGGATTCAGGGATTTGTTCGATAGCGATCGCTCCTCAATCAAAAACAGCGTCAAACAAAGACACAGTAAGGCTTTTAACTAGATCGAAAAGTAAGTAAAAATTAGCCACTTCCATTTTCTGGATCTATCACCCAATACTCTAAGAAGTATATATATCTAGGCTTTGAGCCTTATTATTACTACTTCTTGTTGTCCCAACAAGAAGTGTTTGTTGGAATATTGAGAAGTGATTAAGAAGTATATACAGTCAGACTTCCAGGTTGTTGTGTTTTCTGTTTGACTACCCTCTAGCTTTGTAATATTCCACCCTCGATCTATGGTTTGTTTGACCTGTAATTAATAAGTGGTGTTTAGCGTTGTATGAGGTAACCTTGTCAGTAGGTAAATACATGGTGTCGCTTCCTACCCCTGGGTTGTATGACAGTAGCTTTGGATTGAGCCAGGAAAAAGAACCCCAGTTAAGTACTACTTTGCGTTCCAACGTTCCAACAACTATGAGAAGTATATCCCGTGCGACTTCCAGCTGTTGGACGCTTTTTCCAACAAACTCAAACTCTAACCTGGGAATCAGAAGTGGAAGTGATGCGCAGCAGAAGCTGCCAAGGGCGATCGCTACTCAGGCAATCGTCGCATCTTTTTCTTATTAAGGATGGGGCGATAAAAAAAGATACAACCAAAGGGTGCGAATACTGTTTGTACCCTTTGGTCATTAAGTTGGCTTGATAAGTACAAATACAGTCCGCGACAATTAGTCACCTAAAGTGATTAAGTCGATTTTATGAGCAAAAACCACTATTTATCTTTCTATTATTTCTTGATAGGATGAAAAAGGAGAATGAAAAGGGTTCTTACTTCCTGTAATCGGATTTAGCAGTATTATAAAAACAGCTCTAATCCCGCCGAAAATTCACTTTCTATTACTTTTGATTTTGTCGGTAAAAATAACAGGAAGTTAAAGACTGACTGTAGGCGTAATGCTAGAGTAGCTACCATGAAGTGCCACACAGACATATAAAGTTCCAATGTAAGCTTTTGTACTCGGCACTTATCCAGCTTCTGACTAATTTTGATGCTAAAAAGTCATAAATTTTTCACCAAAATGGGGAAAAGTTCCAGCACTTGTGAAAATCGGAACTGTGTTAACTTTTGAAACAAAGCGCTAAAACTATTTCTGTGCAAAGACTTCAGGCGTTGGTACTTTATGTCATTTTTTCTAGCATAGAGCCTATTTGCTGGGACGCAAAAACCAGACGGTAAGCGCCTACCTACCGCATTCCGGGACAACCTTCCGGTCAAATTAGTTATGAAGACTGTGACCAAAGGAGATGGGAAACTGATTACTGGTCAAAACTTACCTAGTAACCATCTACTAGGTAAAGGAGATGGATTCCTGGTTGTACCTGGAAAGGAACCCCTCCGGCTACAAGGAGCATTTATTGACGCCTCTAAGCATACCGAATATCTACCTAATATCCCAGCTAGGGAACAAGTACTATTTCCATTACCCGATATTCGAAACAAACCTTTGACTGAGTTACAGACGCGCGCTGTGATTGAGCTTTATGCTGAGACACACTCAATACCTAAAACAGTTGAGACTGCTTGGGCTACCAGTAAAAATGGACGTAAGGATTCAAAATATAGTTAGGCACATGCTCTGGTGAAGCAACTGATAAAATCTGAAGCCTCCTGAAAAGTACCTTAGGTTCAAACTATAAAAACAAAACCCGCCTCTAAAAGGTGGGTTTTTTAAAAGTATTAGGATGATCACAAGCTAAAAACCACTATAATCATGAATCAGAACTAGCCAGCATTCTACCACAAAGGCTACCTGCTTGTATAAGAAAAGGTGATGCAATAAATGCTACTGGCGGAGTTACAATAGGTGCTAAAATAACAGAGGTGCATCCTCCAATAGTAGCTCCTGCAATAGATGCAACAGTTTCACGATTATGAGAATCTAGTTTTTTCTTAGCTTCTTTATCACCTCGTTTAGCCGCTTTATGTAATTCAGCTAATTTTCCTCGTTCTTGAATCTCATCATTTGAAGTAGGTAGATTTAGACGCATATATTTAACAATCCCTAATTATTGGATTTAAATTATATTAATGCAAAAAAAATTTTTCATCATCTAAAAGAGAGAGGTAGCTAGCACAGCACTTACCCTAAAAGATAGAGATAGCTAGCACAGCACTCTCCCTTTTCCACACCCGCTCTTTCATACCGAGAGCGGGTTTATTTTTCACATTACTGCTGAATACCTAAGACAACAGACGAAACAGCAGACAAAAAGATTTCAACTATAATAATATCACCCGTTCATTACTGAACGGGTATTATTTTGGATTACGCTATGCTAATCATTTTTGGAATTGCTTAATTGTTTTATAGCCTGAATTCCTTGATTAACACTCGTAGTACTAAAAGCTAAAACTTGAAGCAATGGTACTATAGTAGTCAACTTTTGGTTAATTTTTACACTACTAATAGTTACAGCAAAAAAGCTGAAGGACATAACAAATGAAACCTTCAGCAAGAACACGAAACGTTGATTATTCATGTGACTTGAACACCATTAAAAAACTGACGAAGCGAGTCAGAACATATAAGCCACAGTTGGCGGAAACTATGCTTATAAAAATTCTAGACAACACAAGACGTCGGGACATTTTCATAATATCCCGAATCTTAATTTTATGCAACGCATAGTTTCCGCAATTTCAGTATATCATAAGTTTGTTGTTTTTTATTAAGTATCAATTATGAAGTTTCTATGAAGCTAAAGGATCAGGGGAAACGCATCTTGTCAATATATAGTGTTTATTTAATTTTAAAAACACTATAAAACACTATATATATATAATTTTAAAAAAAAATTAGATGCGTTTACTCTAGCTCAAATACGAAGTTTCCGTAAAAAAAAATAGTGAGGTACAGTAACTTTACAATTAATTATGGGTTAACTATCCCATTAATAGTCCCCAAAAATATGGGAGAAAACACCCATAATTAACAGTATATGGGCTAATGCTAAAGAAGCTGTTATAAAGTGCCAACGGAGCTGAATCTATTGCTATGGCTTACACACAGGCTTTAGAGTCGCTTATGTATCAAAACTTAACATAGTTCCGTCTTTAGCTTGTGTCGGAACTTTTTCATCAAATTGGGACTGAATTTAGGAGTTTTGGACTCAAAAATTAGATCAAACAGGGGAAAGTGCCATGCTTGACTCCAAAGTTCTGTATAAGCTTTTGGAGTCAAGCATGGCACTTTCCAGTTTTAATACCCATTTTGGGCGTTATTGGTACTTCAGTTGACCTGTTTACACAATAGTTTTAAGCAATAGCTTCATGGATGCAGGTGACTGTTATTGGAACTAGTTATGTCGTCAGAATTCAAGCAACGGAACAGGGTTGAGTCCTGGAATTAGAATTGGGTCGTGTGTCGGTGACATGCCCAAGATCATGTTGTTGACAGGTCTAAGTACGCCATCAAAATGGATTTTTATTGCTTTCCGGAAAGCAATCTAATAGTGGAGTATGGGACATCAAGGCGATCGGTAGCAGAGTTGTAAGGGAGTCAGGGTAAACGCATAGATTCTTTTATCCTATATATAGTGTTTTTCAAATTAAATAAACACTATATGTGAAAAAGCTATTGTCAATAAGCACAATAAGGCCAGGTTTATTGAGAACTACCCCTATTTTATTGACAAGATGCGTTTACCCTGGTAAGGGAGTCTATATGTCTAAGCAAATTTATTCCTGCGTAAGTATTTCTGGAATCCTGATTCATCGACTGTAGTTTACATTGAGGAGCGTTTGGCCTTCACTTAAACTATATATAATTATCGCTAATGAAAGCTAATGAAGTTCTGAGACAATATGCAGCAGGAAAAAGGCATTACGCAAGCAACAGGGAAAACGACTCTATCGCCTAGAGCTTAAAGTACTGACTTACCAATATGCACCTAAATAAGTTTTGTCAGTCAACCAGATATCATAGTTAATCAAGCAGAAGGTAATTTAAAAATAAGGTGACTAAACAACAAATTTCATAGATTGACTTCCGTATGAAAAAAGCTAATTCGGGACTTTACTTTGCCCTGCTTCGCTGCGAGAAGGCTTGGGAGTATTTAGATTCTCCAAACAATCCTCTATCTCAGGAAAAAGCTTTAGAAATTTTATCAGCTAGGGATGCTCTTCAAAAGGTATTGAAAACTCAGGAGCCAGTTGCTACCGATATTCTATCCCAAGTGATGGAGCTGGATTCACGGTTGAAAAAAAACCCTAGTAGGATACTGAAAGTCATCAACTTGGCTGACTGTCGGGAAAGTTTGCCTGCTCCTGCTCAGGATTGGTGGTGGCATTTAGACCGGAAACAGGTTAACTGGTTAATCACAGTGCTGACTGTAATTACGTGGAGCCTTATCCTAGGGCTACTCGCTAATATTACTAGTCGGTTTCTAACTGGAGGAGTCGGGGTTTTGGGAGGAGGAGGACTATTTGTTTCTAATTTATTCACCTTGCTGAAAGCGAAGAGCGAACTGACGGAAGCAGGACGAAAAAGGCTGGAAAAATTTATCGCTAAACTAGGGATTCCCCAATCCTATCAAGAATGGGGAAAATTAGGCTATCTTGTGGGTTTTTGTGGGTTGTTACTGGGGTTTTGGTTCGCTTTGCCCTCATTTTCTCAAGTATACAATGAGCAAGGACGGAAAAACTATGATCACGGAGAGTTGGGCACAGCGGAAGAGAATTACTTGAGAGCCATTGCCTTGAATCCCGATAATGTCGATGCTCACTACAATTTGGGCAATCTCTATGAGGACTTGCAGCAGTTTGATAAAGCCCGCACCGAGTATCTCCTGGCAGTGAAAGGTAATGTGCCAGAAGCCTATAATAACTTGGCTCGCTTGTTCATTAAAAAGAAAGAATATCCCCAAGCAGTAGCCCTACTAAATAAAGGTCGTTCAGAAGCACAGAAGCAGAATAGCTTTCCTGAGGTTAAATACAACTTGTTTAAAAATCTGGGATGGGCGAGGTTTCAGCAAGGTCAAGATACAGAGGCAGAGCAGGCACTAAAAGCTGCCATCCGTATTGCCAGGAACCCAGAAGTTGCTCAATATTTGTCAAATCGCGGGTCAGCCCATTGTTTATTAGCCCAGGTACTGGAACGGCAGAAAAATCCTGGAGCTATCCAACAGTGGCAGCAGTGCTGTCAGTTGGCTTCTACTCTCAATCCTGATGAAGATACTTGGTTACATTTAGCTCACAAGAACTTAAAGAAGGCAGGACAATCATGCAAGAAAAACCTAGGATTTTGAAAAAAACCTTAACAGGGGTGGTTTTTAGTCTAATGTGTCTTGGGTTATTAGCTGGACCTGATCTGGCTTCGGATCAAAGACATTCAAAAAGTCTTAATTTTATTTACGACATTGAAGGGGATGTCAAGATCAAGCGAAGTCAATGGAACGACTATCATAATGCCAATGTCGGAGATTTACTGGATCCCTCCGACCAATTACTACTGGGAACTGGTGCATCAGCGAAAGTGAGGTGTAGCAATTTATCGGTTTGGGAGTTGCAGGGTGATTCTGCCAACAGAGTATCCGATGGTTGTCCTTCTGTAATACTGACTACCCCTCGCCCTAACAGCTCTCGGGTTGCACCCCGCGCTACCAACAAAATAATTCCCTACATCATCACCCCTCGCCATACCGCCTTACTTAATAACCGCCCAATATTGCGTTGGAATGGGGTGCCTGGGGCAACTAGCTATGAGGTTTTAGTACAAGATGCTAGCTTAACCTTAGACTGGCAGACGGAAACGAGCAACACAGAAATCGAGTATCCTGGTGAACCTGCCCTACAACCAAACTCCGATTATTTCTTAATTGTAGAAACCGACAAGGGAGACTCCTCTGATGACGAACAGGGAGCTGACCTGAGTTTTACCCTATTGGATGCCCAAAACGCTGAGTCAGTGCGAACAGCAGTCGCCCAACTAAAACAACAGCAATTGACCCAAGAGGTAGAAACACTGACATTAGCCTATCTATACCAAAGTTATGACTTGAAGGCAGAAGCCATAGAGTTACTAGAAGGATTGGTGAAAGAGGGAAGCCAAACAGCAGCAGTCTATCAACTGTTGGGAAATTTATACCAGCAAGTGGGATTGATCCAGCACGGGAAAGGTCATTATTTACGAGGGTTGGAACTAGCTAAAAGCACTGAAAATTTAGAATGGCAAGCTCAGTTGCAAGTTGGATTAGGACAAGTAGAAGACAATAAAACTGAGGCAATAGAGTGGCTAACCCAAGCACAAACCAATTATCAAGCGTTAGGTGATAGATCGAAAGTTAACGAGGTAAAACAATGGATAAAAGATTTGTAGTAAAACCTGGTCAAACCTTGAGCACATCTCACTAGTATTATCTAGGATTAATGCTGTTACTGTGCCGATACTTCTGCTAAAAAACTGTCAACCCCCATCCCAAACCCACTGACATAAACCGACACCCTAGACTCATGACCCAAAACGACGATACCCGCACCCAAGCACAACAACTTTTTAATCAGGGGATACAGCTATTTCAACAAGGGACAGCCGAATCACTACAACAGGCAATTACCAAATGGGAAGCAGCACTTCCGTTATGGCGTGAATTAGAAGATAAATCTCAGGAAGCTTTTACTTTGCTTGGGATAGGTGCTGTTTACAATAATTTAGGATTTACGCAAAAAGCCCTTGAATACTTCAATCAAGCATTACCAATCTATCGAGCAATTGGTGATCGCATACAGGAAGCAGTAACCCTCAACAATATTGGTAAAGTCTATGATGACTTAGGAGAGAAACAGCAGGCATTAGACTACTACCAGCAGGCTTTGCCCTTACTACAGGCGGTGGGCGATCGCACACAGGAAGCAGTAATCCTAACCAATATGGGTGTTGTCTATTCTGACTTAGGAGAGAAACAGCAGGCATTAGACTACTACCAGCAGGCTTTGCCCTTACTACAGGCGGTGGGTGATCGCACACAGGAAGCAGTAATCCTCCACAATATTGGCTCTGTCTATGATGACTTAGGAGAGAAACAGCAGGCATTAGACTACTACCAGCAGGCTTTACCCTTATCCCGGGCGGTGGGCGGTCGCAAAGGGGAAGCAAGAACCCTCACCAATATTGGTAAAGTCTATGATGACTTAGGAGAGAAACAGCAGGCA
>NZ_CEYLVT010000238.1:0-11442 GCF_982860115.1 Moorena sp. | reverse complement strand
AGCTTAAGCGCTACGCGCACGCTACGCGAACAGCTATCAGCTATCAGCTATCAGTTATCAGCTATCAGCTATCAGCTATCAGCCTTTGGGCCACGCTACGGAAATGGCTACGCTACGGGAATGGCTGACGGCTGACGGCACCTCAAGTAGCGTGAGCATTTAGCTCACGGCTGACGGCTGACCGCTAAATGCTTACTTACTATCTTATGCCCCAACTTCCGGTACCATGGAACCTGGCATCAAGTGTAACGTCAGTACTGAGGTTAGTAGCATATATTTTTAATATTGCCAGAATGACGATGAACCAACGGTTTCGAGCACCAAAACGGATAGTTAAAGCCTGTGTCAGCACAGCAGTTGTATTAATCGGTTTATGGGGAATGCCCACTTTAGCAGCTGATCCCTTTCGCGACAGTAATCCTCGGAACATTGATGACACTGTTCAAGATGCTTTTGACTTCTTCTTCAAGGATGGAAACTATAAACAGGCTGAAGCTTATCTAAAAAAATCGGAATCTAGGCAGTCTAAAGAACCCATGACCTATGCTATGCTATCCTCTCTAGCTTACTTAGATCAAGATTGGGAAACCTTCAAGAGCTACGGCACTAAAACTCTTAATACGGCTAAGGAAATGATTCCTTCTGATCCCTTGCGGGGTAATCTCTACACAGCAGTCGGTTATTTTTTGGAAGGAGCTTACGATTTTGAAAAAGAAGGTCCCATCAGCGCCTTGACTAAATTACAGAAAGTTTTTGAATATCTGGATAAAGCCAAAGAAGTTGATCCTAATGACCCAGAGCTAAACTTGATTACAGGCTACATGGATTTAATGTTAGCAGTGAATTTACCATTTTCTGACCCATCTCAAGCCATTGAAAAGTTAGAAACCTATGCTTTCCCCTCTTATTTAGCATATCGAGGCATTGCAGTAGGATATCGAGATTTAAAGCAATATTCTAAGGCAATAGACTATATAGACCGGTCAATGGAAACAACACCAAGCAATCCAGATGTGTTTTACCTTAAAGCACAAATTTTGCGAAAATTGGGGCAGGAGGAAGAAAGTTTAGATTTTTTTAACAAAGCTTTAGAAAAACAGACTCAACTGCCAAAACGCCACGCTGCCCAAATTACTTACGAGCAGTGCAAACTTGAAAATAAACTCACAGATGGGAATAGAAATTGCTCGAAGGAGCGGAATCGCATCCGGAAGCGGGGAACAGAAGTGGTTCAGAAGGATGACTAAGTTTACTGTTGAAGGTTGCAGGTTGCAGGTTGAAGGTTGCAGGTTGCAGGTTGAAGGTTGCAGGTTGCAGGTTGAAGGTTGCAGGTTGCAGGTTGCAGGTTGTTCGCGTAGCGTGGCCTTTTGGCCAAGGTTGCAGGTTGTTCGCGTAGCGTGGCCTTTTGGCCAAGGTTGCAGGTTTAGGGGCATTCCTTGTGGCTGCTCCTATCCCAATCCTACAGGATTCGTGTACAATGACAGGTCTTACTCAGAAATCAGAACTCAAAACTTAGAACTCATATCATGTCAGGATAATTACCTTTAATAAAAATCTGCCCCATCTCCCCATCTCCCCATCTCCCCATCTCCCCATCTCCCCACCCTCCCCTAGATTATGGGTATTCAACCAGACTTGATATCAGGACTATGTTTAACGGAAGTCTTGTTCAACAGTGAATCTTGATCAGGTATAATCCTCTCGTAAAGAATTCGGGATTATCCTTGACTTATGGTTCGCCTCAAGATAATTAACAAGTTCGATAGCAGTTTTGTCCTAGCTCCAGAAGCCCGAGACCAGTTATTTGCTTTACTAATCGGGGAAAACTTTTTGGCTCAAGTAACTGAAGCGGCTCAATGCTTAAGGGTTGAGTTTACTGAATTACTGTTTCAACCAGTTCCCTACACCACTTCAACCCCTAAGGGAATGCCAGCGGAATATGAGCAGTATCACGAATCTGATGATTATATCATCATTAATGTACCTCCTAACTTCATGTTCAAAGCCAAAATCTTTAATCCCAGTCGCCTCTGTGCGATTTATCGCAAATTTCAATAATAGTTTGTTGATATTATTTATTTTTGAATCTTATTTTTGAATCCCATCCCATGCTGACCTCTGATAATCAAATTCCCTCTCTGAGGGATTTAGAATTTATTCCCTATCTGGATGAAACGGGAAATCTACCAGAATCTTTACAAAAAAAGATTGGTGTATACGCAATTTTTGACCAGGATAAAACTCTGAAATTGGTTAATTATTCCCGAGATATATATGTCAGCCTCAAACAACATTTAGTTCGTCAGCATCAATCCTGCTATTGGCTAAAAATAGAAACCATTGAAAAACCTGACCGGAGTCGATTAGAAACGATTCGTAAGGCATGGATTGAGGAGAATGG
This sequence comes from Moorena sp., assembly GCF_982860115.1. Classification (NCBI taxonomy): domain Bacteria; kingdom Bacillati; phylum Cyanobacteriota; class Cyanophyceae; order Coleofasciculales; family Coleofasciculaceae; genus Moorena; species Moorena sp. The sequence continues at coordinate 9,041 of NZ_CEYLVT010000238.1, read as the reverse complement.
TGTGATACCGGTGGGAAATGGAGAGCAGGAAAATCTGTGGAGTCAGCCGATTGATGCTAAAATAACAATGACTGAAGCAGAGCAATTAGAGTATGAGCAAAGTGAGGAATTAGGAAAAACGAAGATTTTAAAAAAAATTGCTCGGAGAGTTGAAGCTAAAATTAAAGATGAGCTAGAATCCCGAGGGGTAAAGACTGAAATTCGCTTCAATCCTAAGCTTAAAGAAAAGGGTTTACTTGACATAAAATGACTATCTCAACGGCTCATCCAGCTCTGTTAGTTCTCGCTGATGGCACAACTTACCAAGGCTGGTCTTTCGGAGCGACTGGTACAACCATTGGTGAAGTAGTGTTTAACACTGCCATGACGGGTTATCAAGAGGTGGTGACAGACCCCAGCTACTGCGGTCAAATTGTGACCTTCACCTATCCAGAATTAGGCAATACTGGTGTTAACCCATCCGATGAAGAATCTGCTCATCCTCAAATCCGAGGCGCGATTGCTCGTAATATCTGCTACCGTCCCAGTAACTGGCGCTCTACCCAGTCCTTGCCCGATTATTTGGCAGAACACAACATCCCAGGAATTTACGGCATAGATACAAGGGCATTAACCCGCAAAATACGCTCCATTGGTGCGATAAACGGTGCCATTTCCACAGAAATCCTTGACTCTGCTGAATTATTGTCCCAAGTGCAAGCGGCTCCGAATATGGCAGGATTAAATTTAGTTAAAGACGTGAGCACTGACAAGGTTTACGAATGGTCTGATCCTACGGAAGCCAATTGGGAGTTCGGTCCGGCAGTTGATGGGCAGGAAAAGGACAAGCCTTTGACAGTTGTTGCGATCGATTTTGGCATTAAACGTAATATTCTCAAGCGTCTAGCTAGCTACAATTGTCGGGTAATTGTCGTCCCGGCTAATACACCGCCAGAAGAAATTGCTAAATATAATCCCGATGGGATATTTCTGTCCAATGGACCAGGGGATCCGGCTGTAGTACTGGAAGGCATCTCAACCACCAAAGCGTTATTGGAGCGTCAGCAACCTATTTTTGGCATCTGCATGGGACATCAGATTCTTGGTCTTGCCCTAGGAGCGCAGACCTTTAAACTTAAATTTGGTCACCGAGGTTTGAATCACCCAGCCGGTTTGCAGCAAATGGTGGAAATTACTAGCCAAAACCATGGTTTTGCTATTGATCCCGATACCTTAGGGGATCAGGTGGAAATTACTCACCTAAATCTCAATGACCGCACTGTGGCAGGGTTGCGTCACAAATCCTTACCGTTCTTTTCAGTACAGTATCACCCAGAGGCTAGTCCTGGTCCTCACGATGCTGACTATTTATTTCAGCAGTTTGTAGAGCTGATGCACCTCAAGTAGCGTAGCCGTAGGCTAATCGCGTAGCGTGGCCTAGGGCTAATCGCGTAGCGTGGCCTAGGGCTAATCGCGTAGCGTGGCCTAGGGCCAATCGCACAAAGCCCTTGACTAGACGCTGATTGGTCGAATAGGGTATGCGTTCGCGTAGCGTAGCCGTAGGCTAATCGCTTTTAGCGGAAGCTTAGCTTCCGGAGCGTAGCGGCGACCCAGGAACATCGCGCGCAATAGTCAATGGGAAACCCCAACTGTAGGGTGAGCGGGTGTGGGGCTATAAAATAACCCCTGCATTGCCAGCAAACCAACAAATCAGCTTCAGTTATAATTAATCGGTTACAATTGCGGCTGGCTTAATTTTACCCTACCGCTACACCCGGTTACCCTACCCCCGAAACTCTGATACTGTTGTATAATCTAAAATTGACGTTGTTTTAGCCCCTTGACGTGCTAACCAACAAACAAAGGTATGGTGATAGGGCGCGTGTATAAACGGTAGCCAAGTCATCAATCTGCTGTCACAGTAGTCAACTTGACAGTAGAAGTATTAGATTATTGATATTTATAAGCTATATCTAGGAGGGTGTTATTCCTGAACAACTAACCCTTACAGTCAGTTTAAGGGGCACTCGCCAAGTCGAGTCAAATTATCAAATTTTCCGCCTTACTGGATTGCTAGATGCCTTTTCGGAATCTACTCTCCGTAACGTTATTGGCAAATGTATTGATGAAGGTCCAGGGGATATTATTCTGGACTTATCTAAAATTGATTTTGTCGATAGCTCTGGTTTGGGTGCTTTGGTGCAGCTAGTAAAGAAAGCTCAAACTGCTGAGGGAAGTGTACAAGTCGTGACCAATCCCCGCGTGACTCAAACTGTGAAACTAGTGCGCCTAGAAAAATTTCTCTCTCTGCAAGAGTCTCTCACCATAGCTGTGGAGAACATCAAGGGTACGTGACAAAATCGACAGTGAAGGCGGGGGCAAAACCCGCCTTCACTTTCAGAAGCAGTGGGGAATCGGTCAGAGTTGAGTGTAAGTAACTTCCCTGTTAGAAAATTTATTGAATACTGGAAGCAGAAATTGTTGAATGATGTCTAATTTGGTCTAATCAACAAAAGACAGTAATACCCCAAAGATGGCTCAGACAGATGCACAATTAGACCCCTTGGAAGAGGATAGCCATGGCGGTGGAAGTGACTCTATAGTATTGTGGACAGAGTTTCGATTTAGGCAATTCATGGCGAAAGTTGATCAAATTGCCAAAATTCAACAGATTTCCCCAGCATCCTTGGCATATATAGGAGATGCTGTTTATGAACTTTATATCCGAACCCACTATCTGCTACCACCGAGGCGAATCTGTGACTATCATAACCAGGTAGTCGCTCATGTCAGAGCAGAAAGCCAAGCCAAGATTTTGCGATCGCTTGAACCTTACCTAACTGCTTCTGAAAAAGACGTTTTACGGCGCGGACGGAATGCTGCTACAAAGAGCCCCCGGCGTCTCAATCGAGAAATCTATCAACAAGCTAGTAGCTTAGAAACCTTACTGGGATACCTATACCTTACTGATACTCAACGGTTGACCCAGTTATTGGCTCATCTACAACTCGACAGCCCATAAACCCTTATTCTATTATGGCTAATCAAAACCCCTCCTCTGATTCCTCCTCTGATGCTTCTGGCCAGATCAAGGCAGGGAAGTCCTCTGATCGGCAAGGTGAGAATAAAAAATTATCTCCTTCGACCCGAGGCAATTCTCAAAAGAACGGGAAACCCCCTCGAAAGAACTACCACTCTCGAAAGCCACGGTCAAAACATTCCCATTACTCCGAGGAAACTCAGCCGAAGCAGCATGGGTACTCTAAGTCAAAACTTGTAAGTAGCACAGAAGAAGAGAGTGACTTAATCTACGGGCGTCATTCAGTTCTAGCAGCTCTCCAAAACCAGCACCAGCTAAACCGAGTTTGGATTATTTCCCAGCTGCGTTACGATTCTCGCTTTCACTCCTTACTGGTTAAAGCCAAGGCTAACGGTACAGTAATTGATGAAGTAGCACCAAAACGCCTGAGCCAAATTACCAAAGGTGGTAACCATCAGGGTGTGGCAGCTCAAATAGCACCTTACGACTACATAGATTTAAATGACTTAATTGACAAAGCAAAATGGGCAACTGAGCAGCCAGTTTTATTGGCTTGTGATGGCATTAATGATCCTCAAAATTTAGGGGCGATTATTCGTACGGCAGAAGCTCTAGGGGCTCAAGGCTTAGTCATACCCCAACGTCGAGCTGTTGGTGTCACCTCAACTGTGAGGAAAGTGGCAGCAGGAGCTCTAGAAACCTTTCCTATTGCCAGAGTTGTCAATCTCAGTAATGCCCTAGAGCAGTTGAAAACTGCGGGCTTTTGGATTTACGGAACTGCTGCCGGTACTGGTAAACTTTTACACAAAGTTGATTTGACCGGTTCAGTCGTATTAGTAATAGGTTCAGAGGGGAATGGTTTAAGCCTAAAGTCACAAAGCTGCTGTGACATGTTAGTCTCAATTCCATTACAGGGTAAGACCCCTAGCCTCAATGCCTCAGCAGCAACTGCTATGGTGTTATATGAAACCTATCGGCAGCGTTGGTCAGACTTACTGTATATCGATAGTACTTCCAATGAACAGATTGTGAAACAAGAACAGTAAATGGAGGATAAAAACCTTTAAAAGGCGATTAAATTAGCAGAGATTATCCTTGAAACTAGGTAGATTTCATGAAAGAAGCCTTAATCAAAATCTTCGACGTCTTAGGGTTAGCGTTTTGGGTGGAAATCATCACCGAAACCCCCAAGTGTACCTACTACTTTGGACCCTTTGTTAACCAGCAGGAGGCTCAGGCTGCCAACTATGGATACATTGAAGACTTAGAAAATGAAGGAGCTCAAGGCATTATGGTAACTCTCAAACGCTGCAAACCCAATAGACTAACAATTTTTGATGAGTTGCCAGAACAAACTGAACTAGACAAATCCTCTAGCTTGAGGGAGCAGATTTTTTGAAAAAGGATGAAGTTTAACCTGTAGGGTGTTAAATGTGAAGCTTTAAAACGCTCTAATAGTCTCTACTTAAAGTAGCCCGTAAGCTGACGAAGTCAGCGCAGCTCTCGGAGCTTGCATCCCTTGAGAACGCTGACCGCTCCAAGTATAGTTAGCATGTGCTGGAAATTTGGGATACAATTACGTGGAGTTTTTAGCAAGCAAAAATACTTAATATAAAGATGTTAACTTCTTCCGACCATATGACAGATTTATCCGATGCCCACTGGCAGAGCAATTCCCGTTCTGTTGTCACTGGCGACCCCCAGCTGAAGAAATTGATGACATCGGTTTATGGGGTTGACCACCAAGTAAAGTACCTTCACTTACAGGCAGAAGTTGAATCCCTCTGGCAGCAGCAGCAATTACTTAAGCAACAACGGTTGGTTTTGAGTTGAACCAATGCGCTTAAGTACAAGTATTAAAGTACAAGTATTAAAGTACAAGCATTACTCAAAACGCTGATGCTTGGGTGACCAACGCTTAAGGCTATAGTTATTCGGTTCATCAATAACTATAGCCGCAGGACCACCATCGCCTAAATCCGCGATCGCAGTCATGGAAGTGCTGGAATCTTGGGAAAATTCGCTGTAGAGTAAGGCTCCTGCGTCAGAAAAAATCATGGTGCGGGGTTTGTAGATAGTAGAAGCCCTTTGTGTATCCATCCCGTCATTAATACTATCCGATAGACCAACGTCGCTAGATTCTGAGGTAACTGATATTTCTTGATATAAGGTTATGACCGCTTCTGGCTGGTTGTTGCCAGTCAGCTCGATGGGTCTAACTGACCAATGCCCGATCTCCTGAAGCATCATTGGTAAACTAGGAAGGGGTCCTGGGGAGAACTGACCACTGTTGATTAACTCCTGCCAGAGTACTGGCAGCATGGCTGAGACCGACTCGGGGTTAAGGTGGTAGAGTGCTGACAAAGTGATCGCACTTGGGTCTAACCAGCGCAGTCCGGTATCGGTGTGGGCTAGCAGGTGCTGATTAGAGCCATCAACAGCTAGGGCTTCACTAGGGAATTTCCCACCTGCTGCCAACAGCTTAATCATCCCTTCCTGGTAGGAAACCCCCTTGACCGTAGCTGTAGTTGATTGCTGGATACCATTCTCACTCCAAAGGCTAATCCGAATCTGGGGGTCAACGTCTAAGCCCAAATATCGCCACAATCGCTTTCCCTTAGTCAAAGTGGGCAGCCGTAAATCAGAAAACGGCATCCATCGCCAACCCTGACCATCGTAAAATGCTTTTACCTGTACTTGATACCAAACTTCCTCGGGGTTTTTTTGTAGAGTGACAGAGACAGATGGACACGGGGACAGGGGTGAAACTGCTATACTCTCTTGCTCTGCTACAGAAACCAATTCAGTACTGTCCTGTTGCCTTTGGCAGTGCTGTTCTCCTATTCCCCCATCTCCATCTTCCGGTTGCAACCAATCCGTTGCGTTGACAGTTTGAATTATTTCTGAATTGCCAACCAGTTGGCTGAAGTGCCTGACGATAGCTGGAACTGGGTTTAAGGCATTGTCGAGATGGTTCAGGAGTTGGTAAACCTGGGGATTAGTTTGGGGTAATTCCTTAACCCATGCGATCGCTTTTTGAGGGTCTTCCTGGGCTGCCAAAATCAATCCTCCCCAAGCTTGTACATTGCTGTCATCAGGATTGACCTCTAGTGCTGCTTCCACCCGCTCCCACAATCCCCCAGAATCGCTCTTTAGCATAGTGATAATATCCCCCAACTGAGCACCATCCACTGCCGTCTGAAACACTGTTTTTGCCTCCCCCCAGCGACCATCCAGGAGATAGGCAAAGATAGCCGCACTGGCACTTCCCCAAATTTGATTGGCCTGAGACTCGGTGACCTGAGCGTGCAGTTTAACCAAATCCATTTGGGCTTGAGCCTCTGCTGACCAGTGTTTTGGTTTCTGTTGGTTCAACCATTGCCAAGCATCAGACCACAAACCATTACGCGCTAGATTTAAACCATTGCGATAGAGTTTAGTATCTATCGCTGCTTGGGTCAGGGAAATTTCCTCTAGATAAATCGGGTTGGGAACAAAAGTCCGAGGTTGAATTTGGTAAACCTTGAACTGGGGTTCCAAGCCTACAGTATGATTAACCACTAATTCTGGAGTAGCACCACCGGTCACTTCCTGCCAATAGGGAGGACCTTCATTAGGGCTTTTCCACTCCAACATCATACTCAGGTGTGTCTGGTCCGGATTGTAATGAATAATTTGTCCATAGCTTGAGGGTGTATTTTCTGAGACCACGTGACCCGAGAGGTTGAACCAAAACCCTTCCTCTAGAGCTTGTTGATCGAAACGATCGAGTTTGGTTAAAGGTAGTGAACGGGAGACACTAGCATCACCCGATCCTGTGTTCACTTGGGTAGACAACACAAAATATTCGACCGGAGCAGTGATCGGCAGCTGACTAACTAGGTGATAATACTTTTGTTGTCTATTGCTTTGTTCAAGGGGCTGATAGACTCTAAGTTCCACAATCTGGTCACAATTAGTTTGGCATGATGGTGGTGATGCCAAAATGGGTAGCAGCAACTCAGAGTTAAGGGCAACGGGTGTTCCCGCCGTTAACCCATTTTCACGAATCTCCCCTTGAATTTGGGCAAATGTCTTGACAGATGAAGGAACAGTCTGGGGGATACGAGCCCAACTCGGCAAAATGTCATTGATCCAGACAATCGAATCAGGGTCAATAATTAAAATAACCGCCACCCAGATACTACCGGCAATGATACCGCTAGTGGTGATTAAGGCAGCGATCGCGCCCACGGTGGTTAACCAACCACCTCTACTAGACTTTTGCACTGATGTTTTAATAGTTTATCTTTGCAGTTTTTTCCCAGTTTGAAAAAAATGTTGTCGGCAATATAGCAGTTCTAAATTGGGTGAGGTACATGTTGGATTTTAGGCAACAGGCAACAGGCAACAGGCAACAGGGAAACAATCTTGTGTACCTCATAACTATGAGACACCCGATAGATGATAGATAGTAATTAGCGAAATTCTACATATTTTTGGACTTAAAGGCTAATTCGTCGAAGTCCATGTCTTTGTCATTCTCCCTTGCTCACTCTAAAAATCGTGACTAAACCAGTTTGCTCACAGTCGCTGCGGCGTGCTAAACCCTAAACCCTAAACCCTACACCCTACACCCTACACCCTACACCCTACACCCTGAGCCAAAGGCACCCTAACCCTACACCCTTCAACTTGTGATTACCTGCTCATATAGCTCACCAGCACGTTCCCAAGTATATTTCTGTTCAATATACCCTCGCCCATTTTCAGACAGTTGTTTACGGAGTTGGCGGTCTTCAAATAACCGACTAATGCCATAAACATATTCTGTTGTATCATTTGCTCGCAATGCCCGCAAAGGGACATCCCCGCCATCAACTGTCAAGCCCTCCAAACCGCGATCGCTTCCCACGACCGGTACTCCTGCTGCCATCGCTTCCAGAGTTTTATTTTTTACGCCAAATCCACTTTGCATTGGCACCACAAATATAGTTGCCTTATGAAGGTGGTCTACTAAAGAAGGCACTGCCCCAGTTACACTAATCCCTTGGATCTCTTCTAAATCTAGCACCGCTTGCACCGGTTTGGGTCCGACCAATTCTAGCTTGGTATCAGCATAGCGCTCTGTAATTGCTGGGAACACCTCTAGGCTAAAATAACGAGCTGCTTTGATGTTTAGTGGGTTATCCATCGCCCCAGTAAATACTAATCTGTGTCCACCAGGATCAGAGATGCGCCTGGGAAATAAATTAACATCAACCCCATTAGAAATCAATGTAATTTTACTGTCTAGCTCAAAGGATTCTATTTGCCGTCTATCTTCTGCTGTTGTGACTACAATGTCTGTGAATTTAGCACAATATTGCTCTTCATAGCGACGTAATAGGGGCAAATTCAACTGGTCTTTCAGCTGATTGTCTGATGTTTTGGTTTCCAGCTTGTCCAGAGATTTCCGGTATACAGAATGATGAATATTCACCACAGTTCGCAGCTGCTCCCGCCACTCTGGTCGCACATAAATTTCATTGGTACTGTGTTCACAGGTAATCAGGTCAAATTGTCCCGCCTCTACAGCCTGATCCAGCCATTGCTGCATTGGAGTTGAGTAGAGTTGGAGTACTTTCTGGGGCGTTCCCTGTTGCAAAATGGTACTCCAGCGCTGCAATTTATCCTTTATGCCTTTCTCTTGTTCTGATGGCTGCGGTTGGGGAAACATCACCAGTTCTTCCACCCACTGCTGCAATTTTTCTACCTCGATGTCCGTGATCTCCTCAGAACGTTGAGTAACCAAAGTTATAGCATGACGTTTACTCAGGTACTTGAGTAAATTAAACGTCCTGACCTGAGTTGCCCCCCGCGTTGGCGGATAGGGAAAGGTTGTGGAGATCATTAGAATCTTCATAGGACGTTACTACTTTGAGCAATAAGTGACCACAAGGAAAGGACAGGGAATAATTCATGCTTATCTCACTTTTTACATGAGTTAGCGATGCAGCGCCGCCAAAGGGGGTTTCCCCCATGAGCGACTGCATCAAGACAA
>NZ_CEYLVT010000237.1:0-11529 GCF_982860115.1 Moorena sp. | reverse complement strand
CCCACACCCCACACCCCACGCCCCACACCCCACACCTGAGGTCTTTGTAAAAAACATACCCTTGAAAGCCACACCCCACACCCGATACCCTGTCTAGTTTTTAGCCTTGTTGTCACCCCCTCAGGGCTGCTTGTTAAGCTCTCTGGTGGGATGGTTACCTAACACTTCCGACACTCGGGACACTCGGGACACTCCCGTTTCAAGAAAAATGTTTTTTACTATGTTGACATTTTTTTTCAACAAGGCTATAGTAGTAATAAGTGTTCTCCTCTCATTAAGGATAGGCGGGTGGGACCGGTACGCAGCAGCAGGCTGGTGCCCACTTTTTTTTTTGCATTAGTAATGAACTCTTATATCAACAAGAAACGCTAAACTCAGATCCATCAGTTAATCTATTTAAATTACTAATTCCATGACTGCTGGATCCCAACCTTGCCCATCAAGCAATCAATCCCATACCATTTCCAATCAATCGGTATTTGATACTATTGTGATTGGCTCTGGTATTGGGGGGCTAGTAACCGCAACTCAGTTGGCAGCGAAGGGAGCGAGTGTGCTGGTGCTAGAAAGCTATATCATTCCTGGTGGTAGTTCGGGTTATTTCGAGCGAGAGGGGTATCGCTTTGATGTGGGAGCATCAATGATTTTTGGGTTTGGCACCGAAGGGACAACCAATCTACTTACCCGAGCCCTTGAGGCTGTCAATGTCAGTCTCGAAACAATTCCAGATCCAGTACAGATTCACTATCATCTCCCTGGTGATCTAGAGCTCAAAGTCCACCGAGACTATGAGAATTTTTTGCAAGAACTTACTGCTCACTTCCCTGACCAAGGCCAAGGAATTCGCAAATTTTACGATGAATGCTGGAAGGTGTTTAATTGCCTGAATGCGATGGACTTACTGTCCTTGGAAGAAATCCGCTATTTGACCAGGGTATTTTTCCAGCATCCCTTGGCTTGCTTGGGTTTAGTTAAGTACCTGCCCCAAAATGTGGGAGACATTGCTCGCAAGTATATTAGCGACCTTAAATTGCTGAAATTTATAGACATGGAATGTTATTGTTGGTCTGTGGTACCTGCTGACAAAACACCGATGATTAATGCTGGAATGGTGTTTTCTGACCGACATTACGGTGGGATTAATTATCCGGTAGGAGGTGTAGGAAAAATCGCCCAAAAACTAGTAGAGGGATTGGAGAAAGCTGGAGGTCAGATTCTTTATAAAGCTCGAGTCGGGAAAATTCTGGTGGAAAAGGGCAAGGCAGTAGGTGTCCAGCTAGTTAATGGTAAAGAGTATCGAGCAAAACGAATTGTTTCTAATGCTACTCGTTGGGATACATTTGAGAAATTAGTCCCAGCGGACCAGATGCCAGTAGCTGAGCGGAAATGGCAACAGCGTTATCAGAAATCACCGGGTTTCTTGAGTTTACATTTAGGGGTAAAGGCAGATGTTTTACCACCTGGTACAGAGTGTCACCATATTGTCCTAGAAGACTGGGAAAATATGGAGGATGCGGAGGGGACTATTTTTGTTTCTATTCCGACCTTGCTTGATCCCAATTTAGCTCCAGAAGGCTATCATGTTTTCCACACGTTTACCCCGAGCTGGATGGAAGATTGGCAAGGGTTATCCCCTCGTCAGTACGAAAATAAGAAGGAAGAGGCGGCTGGATGCTTAATTGAGCGACTGGAGACGATTTTTCCTGGCTTAGATGCTGGATTGGATTACATGGAGGTGGGCACACCACGGAGTCATCGACGATTTTTAAACCGTATGGATGGAACCTATGGGCCAATTCCCAACCGCAAGTTAATGGGATTGTTGGGAATGCCGTTTAATCGCACTGCTATTCCAGGGCTTTATTGTGTTGGGGATAGTACCTTTCCGGGGCAGGGTTTAAATGCAGTAGCGTTTTCGGGATTTGCTTGTGCTCACCGTATTGCTGTGGATTTGGGATTCTAGGTAGAAGACTTTTTAGGGAACAGGGAACAGGTAACAGGCAATAGGCAATAGGCAATAGGCAATAGGCAATAGGTAATAGGCAATAGGAAAAAATCCTGTGTACGTAATTAATATAAGAACCGCTATAAAGTAAGTATTTAACCGCAAATCAGATCACACTCACCACACTTACCACACCCGGGTCCCACGCCCTGACAAGGGTAGGTTTTTAACGGTTTTTAACGGTTTTTAAAAAAGGGGCGAGTAGCTGACGGGGTTGTCACCCCGTTAGCTCTACAAATCTATGGGATGCATGTTGATTTTCAGGTCTTCTGTGACACAAATCATGCTACTTTCAGGAAAAGGATTCCAGTTTCCTGGGAACAAAGGTTCAGAGGCAATGATGACAGAATTGGGGAAATGTGGAGCGTTCTGTAGCCAGTAGAGAGAAGGTGGAGTAGAGCCGATAGCACAACGAGAGGCAATTAGCTGATTTCCATCACTAATAACTATGTTTGCTAAGACCTTGACTCCATAGGGTTTGGCTAACTTAAACAGCGTTTTTAAGGTAGCCTGTAACGCTTGTTCCCAATTACCATCCACAGCAGCTAATTCGTTGAGAAACAAGGCGAAGATATGTTCAGAATCGGTAGTGCCTTCAATTTTCTGATAGACTGTATCTTTAATATGATTGCGGATCGGTTGGTATAAGGTGGCTCGAAAATTGTCGATGAAGCCATTGTGGGTGAAGAGGAAGTGGCGATCGCTAAAGGGTTGACAGTTACTCAAACTGGCTGCTTGTCCAGGGGTAGCACTGCGGATATGGGCTAGGAAGCATTCAGACTCTATGTAACGACTGAGGTGAGGTAAATTAATATCGCTCCAGATCGGTAGGATGTTTTTGTAGATAAAGGGTTCTGTCTGTTTTTGGGAGTGATACCAGCCAATTCCTACCCCATCAGCATTCACAGAGGTGGTTGTAGTTTCTTGGGGTCTGTAACTTTGAATACACAGAGAGTGTTCGGGTTCGTAGATGAGTTTATCCGGTTGGATAGGAGAACCGAGGTAAGCGAGTAATCGACACATATGTTGAAATACAAAAAATTGGTATTAACCGATACTGTTTAGCTACCAACCCCAGGTCCCAGGTTCGCCTTTAAAAGGACCAACAATATCACTGGTGATCCACCCTGCATAAAAATCTCCGGCTTGGGGTTGCACCTTCTCGTCACCAACGTAGCAAGCATCCATTGGTCTAGGATAGAAGCCGACATAACCTATGAGTTCCTCGTAGGCTGGGAATATTTCAGTATAGTACCAGGCAACATTTTTAGCTTCGCGATCGCCTACCGTTAGGGTATAGTAGGATGCTCATCCCCGCCACTCGCAGTAAGTGGAGTGAGTACTTGGAACGAATAGCTAAGGGACTTCCAAAAAATAAAATATACAATTAACGATAATAATAATCATTATAATTGGGGGAGGAAGGGGTTGCTCAGAGCAACCCCTTCCTCCCCCAATTAGCTGTCCTCTTAAACTTTAGTTAAACAATTGTTAAAAATACCATAATGTGATATTCTCCGTTTTAGGATTCAATAACGTCATTGTTGTGGCGTAAAACCTTACTACCCTCGGTGTTACCCTAAGCGACAGTCGAAGGGTAAGCCTGTAGAGAGGATGTCAGACCCTAGCCGGAATCTATTTCTGCAAAGGCAATTGTTTATGAGGTAGGAAGCCCACACCATCAGTTTCCGTTGGTGTTGGTTACTGCACCTATAGCTGAATAAAAGGACGAGTTATGACTGTTAATTCTAGTGCCAAGTTCGATAAATTAGCATTTAGGAAGATGAAGCAAATTATGCCTAATCTGCTAGCTGGTGATCGGGAAAAACACATCATTGGGGTTTGTTAAGAATGTAATTCAAGTAATATTGTATTAAGAGGATAAATCAATGAAATTATCGAAATTAAAATCTGATGTAAAATTCGATGAACTCGCTTTTAATAAAATGAAGCGGATTATGCCCAATTTGTTAGCTGTTCATCGGAAAAAAACACATCATAAAGATTATCAGGTCAAAAGTTTACCCTAAGAAATTGCCTTAAAACTGACCAATCGCTGCAACTTAAGGTGTAAACATTGTTATCAGTGGAATCAAGATGGTCATGATCATGACATGGATAAGTGGGTATCCAAAATAAATTGTGCAAAAAAATGGCTGGAACCATTACTCTGCTGAGAGTACTGTATACAATTAATTTTGCTTAGGTACTTAAGGAAGAACAAAATAGGGATCTGGATTTTTCAATTATTGAGAAATTATTTGCTCAAACCCGTGAAGTCAAGTCTAATCTTTATTTATGGGGAGGCGAACCTTTAATCTACAGAGATTGGAATAAATTAGTAGATTTATTGGTCGAAGATCCTCGTTATACCTCCATGTGTACCAATGGAATTTGGATCAAGAAGAGGTTAGACTCGATTTTTTTGCCTTGCTCTCAGTATAAGTATATTGGCGTAACATTTACGCTGATTTTTCGGTTCAACGTCCATTTCCCTGTCCACTTGTCTTATGTATTATGCTAGTTTTATGCCCAACCCAGGTGGGTAAAATGCTCACGGTAAAATTAGTGCTAACCAAGGGTATGCCTGCCCTTGTGTCCTAACCGCCTTGGCCGTTGCTATAGTATGATACGTTGGAAAAAAATAAAAGATTTTTAAATGATCTTATGAATTCATTAACACAGATATTAACGAAATCAGATCGTTTAAAACCCTTTCTCAATAAAGCAACTATTATAGCCATAATCGCTTTAGTGACTGCCAGATTAATCTCATCAGTAGCACTTATTTTGCTTAAACTAGGAGGAAATTGGATTGGTGAAAATGAAACCGTTTTTTGGCGTGAAGCTATTGGTTTAATTTGGTTTACCGCTATTGAAACAGGGTTAATTTTATTTAATCGACAGTTTCGCAAAGATAATGAGAATCCTCCTAAAAATAACTATACCTTTAAAATTATTGCATTCTTAGTGGGAGGGGGAATTGCCGCAACTTTATATATGATGTTTGGTGTTTGGTCATTAAGTTTTACAAGCGTAACCAATGTTGCTGTGATCGATTGTACACTTCCAATCTTTACAATACTGGGAGGATCAATTTTCTTTAGTCAAGTGTTTGATCGACGATTTATTATTGGTGTAGTAATAGCAGTCGCAGGTGCTATTCTCATTGCTTTGGCGGATTTTTCCCAATCAACAATACAACTATATGGTGATGCTTTAGCTTTAACTTCAACTTTTTTTTATGCTACTTATTGGTTATTGGTTGAACAAGTTCGTGCTACTACAAATACTACAATTATTTTACTGTGGCGTTGTGCAGTAGGAACAATTATTCTAATTCCTATTCTTTGGATATCTGGGAGTGATCATGTTTTACCCAATTCTTGGCAAGAATGGCTTTTAGTAATTGCTATTGCTTTATTGAGTCAAGTTATAGCTCAAGGATTAGCTGTTTATAGTCTGAAAAAATTGTCTTCCAGTTTTGTAGCTTTATCAATGTTAGTTATTCCCCTTTTTAGTCATATAGAAGCCAAATTCATATTTTCAGAAACTACAAGTTGGATTAATTATTTAGGTTGTTTAATTGTCTTATGGGGAATGTATCTTGCAATTTTTGGTAAAGGAGCTTTAAAATAGAATTTAGTATTTTAACCTTTTGTTAAACTTATTAGTGGATTGAATAATAGGAAACCATGATCTTTAAAAATGAAGGAAGCACAATAGGTGCCACCGCAGTCAATATAGAAAAAGCTTTTGGCCCTTACTTATGGGATAGTGAAGGGAAAAAATATTTCGACCTATTTTCACAAACTTGGTCTTTGCCACTTGGTCACAACAATCCACGAATTATTGATGCAGTCAAAAATCAACTCGACAAAGTAACTCATTTAAGAACAGCCTTCTCAACACAAGACAAAGTTGAGCTGGCTCAATTGCTGATCGAGCTTTCGCCGCAATCTTTAACCAAAGTCAATTTTTGTCTTCATGGCAGCTTAGTTAATGAAGGGGCGATGAAACTAGCTATAAACAGTTATGATGATCGGCATAAAATCCTTTACTTGGAAGATGGTTTTCATGGCAGAAGCTTTGCGACAATGGGGGTTAGCTGGAAAGGTACAGCCGAACAATATCAACCCTATTTTAATCATGGTGTGGAAGTAAAAAAAGATCTAGCTGATATTGAAGTAAAAATGATCAAAGAACAGCCTGCGGCGATCATTTTGGAGCTAGTACAAGGCAACTGCGGGTTTAAGATTTTGAGTAAGTCATTAGTCCAAGGTATTCGGGAGCTTTGTGACCAGAACAATGTTGTGATGATTGTTGATGAAATACAAACCGCCTTTGGCTGTGTGGAAGAGATGTTCATGAGTGAGCTTTATGATGTAGAACCAGACATCATAACCTTCGGGAAATCCATTGGTGGCGGTTTTCCCCTAGCAGGACTGCTATATAAAAAGAAGTTCTCCTTTAAGCCAGGACAGCATTCCTTTACTTTTGCTCATAGTCCCATTAGTTTCACAGCAGGAAAAGTATTCCTCGCCGAACTTAAAAAGGAAGCTCATAAAGCAAATATCTTAAACCGTTATATCTACGAAGAAATTGTAAATTTACAGAAGAAATATACAATATTAGGCGAGATACGCTCTATAGGAACTAAAGCCGCAGTTGATATTGTTGTTGGAGATCATGAACAAAACTGTAAACTCGCCAATTTAATTGCAGAAAAAATGTTTGATCACGGTGTAATTATAGCTGCATCAAGATATAAGGATATGGGCGATAGTATTATGCTTCAAGCCCCACTGATATCGGAAGTAGAGGACTTACAAATGGCATTTGAAAAGCTTGACTTGGTATTAGAAGAAGTGTCACAGCAAAAAAAAAAGTCTCAGAAAGCAGGAAAAGATTGGCCAGAACCAATTGATCAAGGGATATCAATACTAGATCTAAATGAAAATGAGATTTTTCAGAATGATCCTATTGATATAGTTGAGCATTCCCAGAGACATGCCATCATAGCCGAGGCGATCGCTAGGAAAATGGATCTTCCTGATGGGCAAATCGAAATCTTAAAAAGGGCTTCCTGGGCTCATGACATCGGCGGGGCCTTGAAACATAAGTATCAGGAAGAACAAAAGTTTCTATTGCGACTAGAATTTGTAAAAACAGACAAATCGAAGTTAGGTGCTAAACCGAGCTTTAATCCTAAATTATGTATCGAGCATGCCAAGAAACGGATCGCAGCAGGACTTAGAAAAGAAATTACGGCAGAAGAATTTAGAGATCCATTACCTTTGTACTTAGAAGAGTTCGAGTTACTGAAAGGTGAACCTTTATCCTCTAGAGAAAGGGAGCTATTAAAAACCTGGTGGTATCACCCTCAATATTCAGTTGATCTATTAAACAAAAGAAATATCATCGTTACTCCAGAAGTAGAAGTACTGATCAGATGTAACGAACAGCCTTGGCTCTTTGAATCTCATGAGCGTGTTCTTCACTGTATTAACGAGTCTAGCCTTGCCAAATCTGAATTAAAAAATCTGTTGGCTATTATGCGCATAGCCGACATAGTAGAAAACGGTAACAATAAGAAAAGACGGAATCTTAGAGGGGTTGAAGTGGAGGATTTTCCCACGACTTTGGCATTCATCAAGCATAAATTTGAACTTGATGGTCTCGAAGACTGTAGTAATGCAATATCAGCTCTTGAAGAACTCAAAAAAGACGCTAACGAACAGTTAATAGATACTATTTTAAAATCTAGAGCCAACTATCTCGTATTGAAAGATGGTTTTGACCAAGCAACAATAGAAAAGACAGTTCGTGACTCAATAAAGATTATCGAAAACCGTAACCATAAAGTTGCAAATTACAAATACTCGCCAGACCATGAGCTAAGTGTTCTTCATGAGAATCTCTGGTACAAGTTTAGTTTTGTGCCAGAAAGAAAGGGTGAGTTTGATACCCTAATGCTTCTTGAAGAAGCACTTCCAGAAAAGGTTAATGAGTTAGAAATCCCTCATCTTTCCCCAAAAAATAGAAGATGCCCTTTTTGTTACGCAAATATTGACGAGTTAATTTGTAAGCTCCAACTACCGTCAAATAAAATTTACTCCTTTTTTATCAATATTGACCCTTATGGGGAAGATCATCTGATCATGGCTGGAGGAAAAGAAGAACCTCAAATACTCACTGAATCATATATAGATGATCTTCTAACAGCTTCCTATGCACTGGGAAAAAACTATGAAGGTTCTTTTACAAGTTTCTCTGGTGCCAGTGTTAAACATTCACATGGTCAGTTCTATCGAGTTAAAACTCCTGTTTGGCAAAATCTTTTAGAGAACAGAATTGAAATAGTTAACAAGAGCCACATCAATGGTGTCATAAATGGGGAACTTGCTAACTGGGCAGCCCGTACAATAATAATTAAAGGTCAAGATAGGACTGAAGTGGCGAAGCAAGTATGGAAAGCAACCTATAAGCTAATGAGCGAAGGTATCTCATATAATACAAAATTCATGTATTGCGAAGACAGAAATTACATCTGGCTTCTTGCCCCACGGAGTCACGGTTTTATGACCTTTGCTAAGTATTTACTAGCTGCTGAAAATGAACCAGAGCCTTTGCATGTGAGTGGGTGTGGCAGCATAGAATCTCCTGGAGGAGATGCCATTATGTTCTTCGATATTCCTGAAGAAATCCCACAGCTACAACAAAAACTTATGGCTCAAAGGTTTGCCAAAACCTTAAGAGAGACATCCAATTGGTGCTACAAACCTTTTCCCGAAACAACAAGCCTGTTGCGACGTCTCAACTTAAAGCAGTTTGATGGATTTAAAATTGCCCATCGCATAGAATCCCTAGAGACAGCACAGAAAGCTATCAATGAAGGTTTTGATATGATCGAAGTAGATGTTCAGTTAACTAAAGACCATGAATTAGTATCATTATGGGGACCTGTTAAAAGTCTTGATCAACCAGTTGCCAATGTTTTTGAGTTCAATTATGAAGAGCTTTGTCTGAGGCTTGGGAAAAATGTTCTCAAGATTGAAGACCTTTGCAAACAGGTTAATGGTCAGGTTGCATTCAACTTTGATATTAAAGATTGGTCTGATAAGATAACTGGATATCGAGAGGCTCTGGTTAACGCATTAGTAAAGCTGATTAAATATCATAATCTGCAAAATAATGTTCTGTTTGAAAGTTTTAATCTGGATTATATACTCGCACTAAAAACTGTATCTAAAGAACATGGCGTGGAAATTATGGCGGGAATTGCAGTGCCTCAAGACAGTCATCAAAACGCTGTTATAGAAACCATCCGCAAATGCGATCATCATAGTCTTTCGAGCATTTTTATCTATCCACAGCTTTTGTCGCAGAATACAGTAGCTACCCTAAATGAAACAAGGCTAATCTTAATCACAAGACAAAATAAAATGAACAACAATACCTTTCAAAGTATTGCCTGTCCTATACTTAGTCTAAGTTAGATATATTTAATGTGATAGGATTTAACAGTAAATTTATTCAATAATTATGAGAAGGACTAAAAAAGACGTTGCAGAGTTTAAAAAAAAAAAAGAACAAGCCCCGCTTACTAATTGTTGTTATTTATCTAACATTTATTGCTTTAGGATTACCAGATACGATTTTAGGTGTAGCATGGCCATCTATGCGCAGCTCACTCTTTTTGCCACTTGAAGCTGCGGGTATTATCACAATGTTGACAACTATATGTACAGCATTTTCCAGTTTTGCTAGTGGGCTGCTTTTGCATAAGCTAGGGACTGGCAAGGTTGTATTTATTAGCACTTTGCTTAGTGCTAGTGCTTTGTTTGGCTATTCCCTGTCACCATCATTCTGGTGGCTATTATTATGTACTTTGCCCCTTGGTGTTGGAGCTGGTGCTATTGATACAGGTATTAATCATTTTGTAGCACTCAAATATTCACCCAGACATATGAATTGGCTTCACAGTTTCTGGGGCATAGGAGCATTTTTGGGACCTAGCATTATTACTTTATATGTAGCTGATTCAGGAAATTGGCGTGGTGGTTATCAGATGATTGCAGCTATTGTGTTCGTTATTGCAGCTATTATTGGTATCTCCATCTCCCTATCTCTTTGGCGAAGCAAAAGCATTAAAGAGGAAAACACTGCACTCCAGAATAAGGCTGTCCAGAAAAAATCAGGACTTAACCTGATACGACAGCAAGATGTTTTTCTTTCTATTATTGCGTTTCCAATCTATATCGCAGTTGAGATGGGCGTGGGAGTCTGGTTGGCTAGTTATCTTATTGAAGGTCGAGGTTTAGATAAATTAAATGTAGGCTTAATAATTTCACTCTTCTACATCAGCATTATGATTGGACGACTGATTGCGGGTATTTTTGCTAATAATATCTCAATCCAGAAGTTAATGAATATGGGATTATGCTTAATGTTTATTGGTTCATGGATGCTGATAATTCAACAAAACAGTTTGTTAGTCCCATCTATAATCCTGTTGGGAATCGGCTGTGCGCCAATATTCCCCAGTATGATCCACAACACACCAAAACTATTTGGGGAGATTAATTCTCAGGAAATTACTGGATATCAAGTAGGAGGTAGTTATTTAAGTGGAGTTTTGATTCTCCCTGTGATGGGTTTGCTAAGTAGTAAAGTTTCACTTGAAGTTATACCAATAACCATTTGTCTGTTTGTTGTTTTGCTTGCTTTCATAGTAAATCTTATTAATCGGCATAGGAGTCAAAAATAAAGTATCTGTAAATTATCTGTTGATATTATAATCCCTTGTCTTATAGATTCCTGTGTACACGGGAATGACAGTACAAGGTTTCAACGAAAAATTTACACCTGGAATTTTCCTTGCTTCAAGAAAGGCAACAATAGCCAATTAAGGAATATCGTAGGTTGGGTTGAGGCACGAAACCCAACGAAAAAACCTTTGGTGTTGGGTTGCCAGGGTAAGAGCATCTCAATCACGCGCTTACTAAAGGAACTGATAACAGTCATCATATAATCATTGTTCATAACAGCCTGTTTGCTTTTTTGGCGAAGACTGCGCTTCAAGGTTTTCTCCTGATTAAGAGCATTAAGTGCTATCCGTCTGAGGAGAGCAAAATTCCGAGGACTATGAAAGGAACGAATCCGACATTGATCTTCATTCCAAGTAGTATCTAAAGTCCAATGGAGTTGATTTTCTATACCCCAATGTTTACGAATAGCACGACCAAGAAGGTACGCATCCGCCGACAGAGAAGTTAGATAAAATTGAACTTCACGAGTGGTTTTGTTCTGGGGGGGCGACGAAATAAGCTAAAACCGAGACTCTATAAGTGACCTAGCCCTTAGACCTCGTTGATAATACTTTCGTTGTCTTGATGCAGTCGCTCATGGGGGAAACCACGGCAGTTGCTCATGGGGGAGACCCCCAAGACCGCACTGCCTCCCCAAGACCCACATTCCGCAGGTTCATCAGCAAAGGAGATAATATTTACGACAAGGAGCAC
>NZ_CEYLVT010000236.1:0-11588 GCF_982860115.1 Moorena sp. | reverse complement strand
TTAGGGGTGGGTTCCGATTCCCGATTCCCGATTCCCGATTCCCGATTCCCGATTCTCTAATTATGACATTCATATTAAACTCTCATAATGTTTTTGACTATCTAGCTCCTCGTGGTTTATGCAATCCTTCCGAGCAAGATCTCAGTAAAATTGAGCCACTGGAAGCCAAGAACTTTAACTTATTGCTGACCTTTCCAGATGGTAATAAGCTGCTCGTAAAGCAGGAGCGACATAACCAGGAAGGGAAAGCCGCTGGTGAGTTTTTGAATGAATGGCGAATTCAAGAATTCTTACAGCAATTTCCAGAACTTGCTAACCTCCGCTCTTTGATACCAGAGGTGTTGCATTTTGATGGTGAGAATTCCATTATGGTTTTCCGCTATCTCGATGACTATCGGGATTTAATGGATTTCTACGCCAAAGAAAATATCTTTCCTCCAGAGGTTGCTACCACCATCGGCACCCTTTTAGGAAAAATCCATCATCATACATTTAATCGTAAAGACTATCAAGATTTTTTCTGTACCGAAACCGATAATCAAACCACTGAGCAAGTGCCTAGATTAGTTAATGGTTTAGAACGAATTGGTCCGGAGATTTTTGGTTCGGTACCTGCTGACGGGCTGAAATTCTTTGCCCTTTATCAACGATACGATAGTTTAGGGCAAGCGATCGCACAACTAGGCAATGCTTTTGCCCCCTGCTGTCTGACCCACAATGACCTAAAGCTAAATAATATCCTTCTGCACCACGATTGGGAGCATGAGAGTACCAGCATGGTCAGGTTAATTGATTGGGAGCGCTGTAGTTGGGGAGACCCTGGGTTTGATTTAGGAACACTGATCAGCAGCTATGTCCAAATCTGGCTGAGTAGCCTGGTGATCAGTAAATCTTTAAGTATTGAAGAATCCCTAGGTTTAGCCATGACCCCCTTGGAACAGCTCCAGCCTTCCATTGCTGCCCTAACCAAAGGGTATTTTGAAACCTTTCCAGAAATTTTAGAACACCGACCTGATTTCTTGCGGACAGTAGTGCAATTTACCGGTTTTGGTTTGATTCAACGGATTCGGGCGATGATTGAGTACCAAAAATCCTTTGGTAATGCCGGGATTGCCATGCTCCAGGTTGCCAAGACCTTATTGTGTCGTCCAGAACAATCCATGCCCACGATTTTTGGCCCTGCTATTGCTGAATTAATCCAACTCAGTCCTTCCACTGTTTAAGATATAGCAATTCTCAGCGACGTTTGAGCGACATTGCTTATCCCTTTAAGGCAAAAGGCAATAGGCATGCTAGCAATAGTAAAGAGGGTTTTGAGGGAATCAGTGTCAAAGAAGACTGTATCTCATAACTGCGATCAACGCTATATAGCATTTCCAATAACATCAAAAACTCTTCAGAAGTCTTTCCTACTACTCCCTACTCCCTACTCCCGACTCCCGACTCCCGACTCCCTACTCCCGACTCCCGACCAAACTATGATCCAACTACTTGATTCTACAGCAATTCAACCATCCCCCATCGCCAATCAGGAATTACTAGACGTTCTAAACGATATTGTTAACAAAGTAAAAATCCAATCAGACTTCTCGATTCACCATTCAGATTACAAACCGTTGGAAATTCCAGCCGAAGCTGTGGAACGTTTTCAACGGATGCCCGAAGATATGCAGCAAAAATATATCAGTCTGCAACTGCGGAGTTTTCTCTATGGTATTTATTACAACGGCTCAATGCGAAATGCTCTCGCACCGGAAGCAGATACTGAAGCTGCGCCACTAGACCTGGAAAACAATACCATCCTGGGAGTAGATGTAGGATTTTATCAGCGACTGCACGACAGCAATAGTGGCAAAGGCTACTTTGAACCTGGTTGGTCTGTTCTCAGAGAAGAAAGTGATGGCACTTTGGCTGTCACTAAGGGAGGATTGAGGCTGCATATTGAACGGGAGCAGCATCTGCCAGGATCCCAGCAATCTGCCACCGTGGGGGATTCAGTAGCAATCCGTATGCCTAAGAATTTGGTGCAAAATGGCTTTTATATGGCCGTTGGCAATCTAGAAGCACATCGTCTGCAAACAGACCAGTCAGTCACTGTGCGAATTTACTTCAACTTTACTCCTGACGGTGCAGTTGCCGTAATGGGTAGCTTAACCCAACAGCTGAACGAAATCGAAATTCCGTTCCACTTTAAAGTTTTGTACAATCCCAAGGACTACGAACGGCACGATTCGGGGGTACTCTACTTTGATAAGTGTCACTATGAAGCTGTTGAGGGAGTTTTAAAGACTGTTTATACAGAGCACCAATCCCATTTTCAGCCAGAGGTTCCATTATTTACCATGGAGCTAGCACCAGGATTGGGGTTAGCAGAAGAACCAGACCAAAAATTTGCTGAACAGGAAAGCTTTGGCATGAATCGCTGTCAGATTGTGGCCAATGGGTTGTTAGACGCTTGGCATCAAGGGGATGATTCCACTGACGGCAGGATGAAAGCTATCCTTGGACAATTTTCTAGGCTGGGGATTGACTTACAGCGTGTTTATCTGAATGCCAATTCTGAAGATATTTATCAGTGTTTAGATATCTAGCAATTATCATTACGAGTTAGGGACACAGGATTTTTTACTACTTCCCCTCTCCCTGCTCCGTTCGCTTTCGGCTTTGCCGAAAGCGTGGCCCACGGCCTTAGCTCCCTAAAACCTAAGTAGAAAATAATTTTAGTCTTTTAGTCCAAGAAGAGTCTTGGGCTATTTTTTATGCTTTTTCTCAGTTCCACTAGTTGGATAGACATAACTAGTTTAGTTTATTAACGAAATTAGAGAGAAGTTAATTCTAAAACTACTGGGAAATATCATTAATAGTTAAATAATTAGCCTTTCATAACTTAATTCTAGGTTTAGACTATCAAATTGCTTTTATTGTTTAGACAAAACTATTACTTTTTTAAGATTAATACTCTAGACATGATAAATTAATTTGACTATGATTAAAACAGGAACAAAAAAACTAATAATTTATTCCTCAAAAACACCAAACATTAATTATTGGAGAAAAACTCAAATGGCTAAAATAAAAGTTAATGACATCAAACCTGCTGGGACTGAATTGTTTGCAGATTCTCAAAATTTTCTAACCGATTTAACTGACAGCGAACTTGATATTATGGGTGGTCTCCATTTAGCTGCTGGTTCGGGATGTAATTCAGGATTACTCTGCTGTATTACTAGAAAAGCCTAGGATTTCCAAGCACTAGAAAAACAGCTTGGGATAAGTAAGCTTTTGAGCCATGCTATTCCAAAAAAGACGGGGTCGATTGACAGGTTAATTTAGGATTCAAACAGGAATAAAAAAATACTAATTTATTCCTGGTAAAAAACACATATTAATTATTGGAGAAAACTACAATGGCTGACATCAAAATTAAAGACATCAAACCTGCTGGGACTGAATTGTTTGCAGATTCTCAAACTTTTCTAACCGATTTAACTGACAGCGAACTTGATATTATGGGTGGTAGTGTTGCAGCTGCCTTGGATGCTAAGTCGGGATGCAATTCAGGATTCCTCTGCTGTATTACTAGAAAAGCCTAGGATTTCCAAGCACTAGAAAAACAGCTTGGGGTAAGCTTTTGAGCCATGCTATTCCAAAAAAGATGGGGTCGATTGACAGGTTAATTAACGCCTCTATTTGCTTACGCCAAGTCTTGAAAGCTAATTGTTTCCTTGGTCAAGTTCAATTGGGATGGCCATCGCTGGCTCCATATTATCAAAGACTTATCAACTGAAACCCTTAGCAAATAAAGCTTGCAGGCGACTTGTTACGCCCTCAGATAAAAGCCTAAAGTCTCATGATAAAAAGAAGTGCTAATTAATTTAGCACTTCTTTTTATCCCACATTCCGCACTTCATTTGTTAAGATTCCAAATAGTATGTAGAATCTGAGTAGCTTGGCCAGTTCATTGACTATAAATACTTAGATTTTTTAGGTATTAGCGATTGTCAATATAATCAAAATACGAACGGAAGTTTAATAGCAACATTTTTAGGAGATTATTCCTATGGAATTAGTGTTAAATAATAAAAATGTTTTAGAGTATTTAGATAGGAACAAAATTTGTAAACAAGAAGAACTACAATTTAGCAAAATTGAAGTAAAATCTGCTCAAAAAAATAATTTATTAGTGAGCTTTTCAGACGGGCGTAAACTTTTATTTAAACAAGAAACTCGCAATCATGAAGGTAAAAATAATGGCTATTTTTTGAATGAATGGAAAATCCAAGAATTGGTAAAGAGATTTACAGCACTCAGCAAAATTAAAATATTATTACCGGAGATCATCCATTTTAATGCTAGTCATTCGATTCTTATTGTTAACTACCTTAATGACTATCGTGATTTGACAGATTTATACATCAAAGAAAATCTCTTTCCGAGTGCGATCGCTAGCTTAGTAGGAAGTATTATAGGTCAAATTCATCGCCAAACTTTTAAATGTCAGGAATACCAGGAGTTTTTTTCTCAAGCTTCTAAATCTGTACCTGTTCAAAATGCTTTCAACACTTTTCACGAGTTAAAACGGATTGACCCTGAAGTTTTTAGTCTGTTTCCTGCTGAAGGTTTAAAATTCTTTGTTCTATATCAGCGCTATGATACTCTTGGGCAGGCAATAGCTGAACTGGCGACTGCTTTTTGTCCGTGTTGTCTGACGCACAACGACCTTAAGCTGAAGAATATTTTATTGCATGTTGATTGGGAGCAAGCCCTCTTAAAAAACGAACTTGCTACTAATGGTATCATTCGCTTAATAGATTGGAAACGTGCTGGTTGGGGAGATCCTGCCTTTGATTTGGGAATGCTCATCGCTGGGTACCTGCAAATTTGGCTAAGTAGCTTGGTTATCAATACAGCAATAGATATTGAAGATTCTTTGCGCCTTGCAGCAATACCTCTGGAGCAAATTCAACCTTCTCTTACAGGTCTAACTAATGCTTATGTCGATAACTTTCCCGACATTTTAGACCATCGTCCCGACTTTTTATGCCGAGTGGTTCAATATTCTGGTTTGGGCTTGATTCACCAAATTCAGGCAATGATTCAGTACCAAAAAACCTTTGGAAATCTTGGTATTTGTATGCTTCAGGTTGCCAAGACTTTGTTATGTTCTCCAGAACAATCAATGTCCACGGTTTTTGGTAAAGCATCTGTGTAAATAACTCAGTAAAATTATTATAAGTTTTTAAATATTTAGTCAAAAAAAAATAATTATGTTACTACTAGATTCTGCTACAAATCAAGATTTAGATTGTATTCCCAATGAGTTATTATTCACTCTGAAAGATATTGTCAATAAAGTTCAAATCAATTCCTACTTCTCTATTGGCCATCCAGACTATAAACCCTTAGAAATTCCTAATCAGTTGGTAGGGCGTTTTCAAAAAATGCCATTGAACCTTCAAAGTAAATATCTTAATAAGCAACTGCAAAGCTTTGTCTATGACATTTACTATAATGGATCATTGCGAACTTCCCTAACACTAGATGTCAATTCAGCTAATTTTTCACTTCACCAAAACCTAGAAAATAATACATGGTTAGAGGTTAATACGGAATTTGTGCTGCGATTGCACGAAAGTAATGTTGGGCAAGGCTATTTTAACCCAGGTTGGCATATACTCAGACAAGAGAATGATGGCACTCTGGCAGTGAAAAAAGATGCTTTAACCCTACATGTTGAACGAGATCGCCATTTGCAACCAGCAGAACACTCTGCAACTATAGGTGAGGAGGTGTCCATTCGTTTGCCCCGCAATTTGCTGCAAAATGGCTTCTATGTGGCAATGAGTAATCTTGGAGGAGTAATTCCCGGAAATTCAGCCGATGATTCGACAACTGTAGGAATTTATTTTAACTTCAGTTCCGAAGGCGCTGTTGCGTTGATGAATGAAATTACTCAGCAACTGAACGAAATTACAATTCCCTTTTCCTTCAAAGTACTATACAACCCTTCTGATTATGGACGCTACGACTCAGGTATTCTCTACTTCAATAGAAAAAACTATCAAGCAGTATGGCAACTTATTAAAAAACTATATACAAAAAATATACTTTATTTTGGCATAAAAATACCTCTATTTACTAAATTGCTTGCTCCTGGATTGGGTTTAGCAGAGGAACCAGATTGCAAATTTTTTCCCCAAGAAAATTTTGGGATGAACCGCTCTCAAATTATTGCTCTTGGATTGCTGGAAGCTTGGCAAAAAGGAAATGTCTCTCCACAAGATCGCATGGCATCTATTCTGAAGCACTTTGCCATGTTTGGAGTTAGTTTGCAGCGTCCCTATCTCAATAAAAATTCCGAAGATATATATAGCCCGTTGGACTGCTAGATTTGAAATTAAAGTGAATTTATTGTATCGCTTTTAGATTAATTGATATGGTAAAATAATGCTTAATTTAAAGAATTTATATCTATAATTTTTAACCGAATTAATAAGAGTAATTTATCATCAATAAAAGTATAATTAACTAGTTCTTCTATCTAGTTGATTATAAAATCTGCGTTTTAGCTTATTTCATTACTACTTGATGATGATGAGACACTCCCGAGTCCATCATATGTCTCCTTGTACTGACTGATAAATGTTTACTGTCCGCTGAATCAAACAGAACATTTTTAATCTAATTTTTTGCTCTCCGATGTCTAATTCATACAGCAAACTTATCGAAACTGCTCTCAAAAATTGCCAACGGGGTTCCAAAAAACCCATACAGCAGTCACCGAGGAATCTTGACAGTTCCTTGAACCAAAACCTTTTCAAGCTTATAGAGGTTCGCTTACCAGTCACAGACATTTTCCTGATGCGTTGGTGTCAGGATGCTCTTCATCAAGCTCTAGTTGCTAGCCGTCGCGGACAACTCCAGATGGCTGAACAGCTCTTTGCAAAGGCATACACCCCTCTCCAATCAGATACACTCTCAACTGAAGGTAGTTTGATTTGCCAGTCTTTTCACCAGGTAGCAGAAGCTTACCTTAATTATCGGCAGGGTGATTTTATACAAGCTCGTAGTAGACTGTTTGAGGGGTTAGCTATCGATGTGCTTTTGGAGGAAAAATATGGGTACGAGCTTCTTTGTCTACATCGCCTGCAAATAGCACTTCATATTGTGCGTATCGACGTACGTAACCATTGCTTAGAGCAGGCTATTGACCTTGCTTCCCAACTTTTAAATTACCTCGAAGGAGCATTAGAAGTTTTATCACTCCCAGGTTCTTGGGAATCTAAGTTTTTGAATCTTGTACCACCAGAACTTACCGCAATGTTCTTTGCACAAATAAGCGAACAAGTCGCTCTTGCCTTAGCCGGTAAAAACCGCGATATTGCTCGTGATTTGTTTGCAGTTGTCCCCAATCGTATACAGTTACAAGCAGATGGTAATAACCACTGCAACCCCCGTTCTCACGCCTGGTTCAGGATCAAACAAGCATTTGTAAATAACGATGTTTCGATTTTTCTAGAAAGAGCATCCCATTTCTTGGCTGAGGGACGCGCCCATACACCATTGCTGTGGTATGCAACAGTTGTAGATTTGGTTACTGTATGTGATGACCTTAACCTTCGAGAGTCGAAGTTGGTAAAGCAAGAAATTGCTTCTGATGCGGTTACATGGGAATACCTACCAAAACCATTTTTATCGCTACTAGGTGTGCATTAAAATAGTGATACTCAGTAGAGGACATTGCTAATTTTGGGTATGATTATGCACTTTTAAAGTCTCCCAAAGTACTGATAGTTAGGGGGCTTTACCAAAACCATACTAAATTCATACTTTAATTCAGCAACGTAAATCTAGTAATCAAGTTAGGATTGCTTGGATTTAATGGTAAAAAAATATTGTAAATTAACGGGGTATAGTTCTCAATAAAACCTGCCTTATTGTGTTTGTTAGCGCGGATTCACATTTAGGTAATTAGTGTCCATTTCCTTAAAAACTTCAACTTCCCCAATCTGTACCTTCAAGCAAGCACTAAACAAATCAGACATAATCTCAGAACGCAACTTCCCATCCAATTCCGATTTAACAATCTCCTCAACCAAAATCAGATGCACTCCCTGAGAACTCACAATCGGCTTAAGCAACTGTGGCGGCTCAGCAGCAACAACAGCAGCAGAAATTTCGGGCTTAAACTCCTGACGCTTAACGATTCCCCGATATCCTCCAGAGCTTGGTAATTCAGTATCCTGGATGTATTCGTGAGCAATCTCATAGAAACTCGTCTCCCCTTAGTCGAACTGGTAGAAAATAATCTTAGTCTTTTAGTCCAAGAGTAGTCTTGGGCTATTTTTTATGGTTTCCATAAGTCCCAAAACAAAAAAAATAGCCGTAGAAATATTATCCACGGCTATTTCAATTCCTTATGTCACAAAATTAGCAAACCTAACCTGCTCTGATCAGATTGGCCAAAGGCCGCGCTACAAAACCAGACCAAAACCTTAGCAAGGGGGGAAACCCCCCCAAACGTTTAAGGTGTTATGGCAACAACCAATACTTGGTTATTGTAGTGATAACTTCCCCTGGAACATCAGTAGGTTCCAGAGGGGTCCATTCCGCAATTTCTGCATAGCCTAGGGAGTAAAGCATCTGCATACTATATATGACTGATTCACGAGAACCTTTGAGAGTGTGTTGAGCAGGTTTTTTCGTGAAGTTTTGGCTGAATTGTTGTGACATAACTCAGAATTGAATTTTGTTTACAATGATTATTGTAATGATTATAATTATAGTTGTCAAGGGTTTTTAAAAAGTTTTTTTTGGGGAGTTTTAGGGTTAATAAAAAAAGGTGAATGATGACATCAATAAATTAGCCAAAAACTCAACAAACTCAAGTAATTCAAGTATGATTCAAACAGAGATTAAAAATTATCACAATTAATTTTTGTTCCCTACTCCCTACTCCCTGCTCCAATGCCTTGGAAGCGATCGCAAACTACTCTGGAATTCTGGATGCTGGGTTTGAGGTCATCCCCGTCGAACCTGGCGAACTGGATACGATCGGAGCCGAGGCAGTTCCTTTGTTAATTTAATCACAATAGGGAAATTGTTGACTGTATCAACCTAGGACGAAAGTGCCTTACCCAATTACTGGTAGAACCTAATCTTAGTCTTGTAGTCCAAGAGTAGTCTTGGGCTATTTTTTATGGTTTTTATCAGCTTCACTAGTTTTGTGGACATAACTGTTTTAGTTGATTCGGTAAATTATAGAGCATATCAATATAGGATTATACTGGGGTTTAAACTATGTAACTTTTAGAGTCATTATGATGTATAAAGAGGTGGCTAAGAGGTTTATATAGTTGCCAGCACTCTCTAAATTTTATGACAAAACTGTTTTGGTTTTAGCACCAATTAACTAAAAAAACTATAGACAGAGTTAATTCAATTAACTATGCTGAAAAAGCAGGGAAAACGCATCTAATTCTCTGAGTACTATATATAGTGTTTTTTCAATTCAATAAACACTAGACAGCATTTTTTATAACTATCAGGTAGACAGGATTTTTTCCCTGAAAACTGCTGTACTAATTGATTCTGATTCAAAAACACAGATTCATTGGAGAAAAATCAAATGGCTAACATCACCATTCTTGACATCAAACCTGCTGGTGTTGACTTGTTTGCTGATTCTGAAAGCTACCTGATCGATTTGTCTGAAAATGAACTCGCAGTTTATGGTGGAATAGTTTGGACCTATTGGATAGGTCAAGCAGCAGCGGCTGCGGTGCGAAGTTCACAACCTTGTGTGGGAGTAGCTGCTGGTATCACCAGAGAAATTATAGACTGAATATTTACTCCTAAGACAAACCTACCAAATCTGTTTCTTAGGAGTTTAATCAAGCAAGCTATGTAGCACTATCAACCAAGCCCTATAATACCGGGTGCATCTCATATTTGTAAAAAAGAAGGAAGGTGTGGGCAGGCGGCGGGGTAATTGTGGTAATTTTTGGCTAATTTCATGCCTTGAGATGCACCATCTAATACCTGACTTTTTCGGGTAAGTTATCAATAACGAAAAATCGTCACTGTTTCCACAGGCTTCTTCTTAATAGCTCTAAACTAGAGTTGAAAATTGATCACGGGGTGACAACAAAGCTCAAACCTAGATAGGTGTTAGGTGTTAGGTTTTAGGTGTTGGGTAAAATGAGGGCGATGAGTCATTTGTATTTCCCAGCAATTGAACCAATTTTCACAAGACTTCGTCAATGATAGTTTTAATCAATCCATCCCGCAAGGGCAATCTTCCCTAAAACCTAACCCCTAAAACCTAACCCCTGTAATATTTTCAATTAGCTTGTCACCCCCTGAGCTCAAATTTAGAGCTATTCGGGCTAGATAGATCTCAAAAATTTGTAAAAATTGAGCTAGGAGAAAATTACAAATGGCTAACATTAAAATTTCCGATCTCAAATCTATTTCCAGTGAGTTATTGTTAGCAGAATCTCACTGCCAAGAACTAACAGAATATGAGCAAGTCAACATTCAAGGAGGTGCCTTGTGGGATTGGGTAAAGAATGCAGTTGGATGGGCAGTAGATCATCTGACTATTTCCACGAAATCCAGTCTTTCTAAGGATGGTGGAATTTTTATTGGGTACAAGGGAACACACGATTTTCCCAACAACATATAGCAAGTCTTTTACCCATGAGGTACAAATTTATGGTTTTTAGGGAGCAGGGAGCAGGGAGCAGCTAAGAGGTAAAAAATAATGTGTACCTCATGAGTAATAGAAACGCTATAAATAGGGATGATGGTGTGAAAACCAGGCTAAAACCGGCTTGGGGTAAGGTTTTTAGCCAATACTTTTTTTTCAAGTTAATTAAATCACAAAGGAGATTTCCAATGTCTACTATCAATATTTCTGACTTACAGCCTACTTCTCCTGAACTTTTTGCAGAATCGAAAAAATTGCTAGAAG
This sequence comes from Moorena sp., assembly GCF_982860115.1. NCBI lineage: Bacteria > Bacillati > Cyanobacteriota > Cyanophyceae > Coleofasciculales > Coleofasciculaceae > Moorena > Moorena sp. Next base: position 613 of record NZ_CEYLVT010000236.1, on the reverse strand, counting down.
TTACCGACAGTGAAGCTAGGAAAACTGCTGGGGGAATTTTTTTTGAACCTTTGGTGATTCAAACAGACAGATGGATTGTAACTTTCTGTCCAGATGGAACCATTTCCCATGGAAGTTCACCTTATTGTCCAAGGCGGCTGTAAATAGAAATTCCTTTTAGGGTTCAGGTTGTGTACAACCGAAAAGACTACGGACGTTAGAATTCAGGGTGTAAGCATTCAGGGGTCAGCTTATTTTATTTAAAAGCACCTCAAGTAGCGCATAGGCTGTTCGCGCAGCGTGAGCTAAAAGCTCACGGCTGACGGCTGTTCGCGCAGCGTGCGCGTAGCGCATATGATTAGGATAATTGCTATATTTATCAGTGTTTGGATATCTAGCAATTTTCATAATTATGAAGTCCACAAAATTTTTTGACAATCCCTGCTACCTACTCCCTAAAACCTAGGTATAAAATAATTTTATCAAGGGGTGACAACAAAGCTCAAACCTAGGCAGGTGTTAGGTGTTAGGTTTTAGGTGTTGGGTTTAATGAGCGCGACTCGTGTTGTTGTAATTCCCAGCAGTTGAAGCAATTTTCACCAATCCAACTGCATAGATAGTTTTAATCAACCAC
>NZ_CEYLVT010000235.1:10208-11641 GCF_982860115.1 Moorena sp. | reverse complement strand
CAACAGGAAAGTCAACGAGCTGAACTTGAACGCCAACAGAAAGAACTAGCTCAACAACGAGCTGAACAATTAGCAGAACGGTTACGACAGATGGGTATTAATCCCGATGAGATTTAACCGCTGTCTGAGTTTTTGATAATTTAGAAAGCTGAAAGCTGAATGCTGAATGCTGAATGCTGAATGCTGAATGTATAATTACCAATTCTTAATTCTTAATTCTTAATTCTAAATTATTCATTCTAAATTCTAAATTATTCATTCTTAATTCTAAATTCTTAATTCTAAATTCTTCTTAGCAAACTTCCGCAGTTTAGGATCAGGGTCATGCTCTGCTCTATCCTGCAATAAAGACCGGGTTTGGGAATGGTTAGGATAATATTTGAGGATGGCCTCAAGAGCTATTTTTCGAGGATTGTATTTCCTTTGTCCCTTATGCTCAAAGGGGTCATGGAGAGTGCGATCGCATAAAAATTCCCATAACCAAGGCTGGTCTTGCCCACCTTCAGCTAACTGTTCAAATGAATAGTGATAAGAGCGAGCCCATTCTTCAAGTAGGGGTAAGATATATGGGTGGTCTTTCCAACCTTGAGCTAACTGTTTAATTGTTGTAGCTCGCAGCCTCGAATCAGGATCACAGCGAGCCCATTCTTGAAGTAGGGCTAAGGTATCGCGATGGTCTTGCCAACCTTGAATTAACTGTTCAATTACTTGATCTCGCAGATCCGAATCAGTATCAGAGTTAGCCCATTCTTGAAGTAGGATTATGCTATCGCGATGGTTTTGCCAACCTAGAGTTAACTGTTCCAGTACTTTAAGTCGCACCCTGGAATTGAAATCAGAGCGAGCCGATTGTTGAAGTAGGCGTAAGGCATCTCGATGGTCTTGCCAAGCTTGAGCTAACTGTTCAATTGCTGTATCTCGCACCAACGAATCAGGATCACAGCGAGCCCATTGTTGAAGTAGGGCTAAGGTATCTCGGTGGTCTTTGTAACCTTGAGCTAACTGTTCTATTGCTGTAACTCGCACCCACCAATGAGTATCACAGCGAGCCGATTGTTGAAGTAGGGCTAAGGTATCTCGGTGGTCTTTGTAACCTTGAGCTAACTGTTCTATTGCTGTAACTCGCACCGACGAATCAGGATCACAGCGAGCCCATTCTTGAAGTAGGGCTAAGGTATCTGGATGGTCTTTGTAACCTTGAGCTAACTGTTCAATTGCTTCACCTCGCACCGACGAATCAGGATCACAGCGAGCCCATTCTTGAAGTAGGGGTAAGGTATCTGGATGGTCTTTGTAACCTTGAGCTAACTGTTCTATTGCTGTAACTCGCACCCACCAATGAGTATCACAGCGAGCCGATTGTTGAAGTAGGGCTAAGGTATCTCGGTGGTCTTTGTAACCTTGAGCTAACTGTTCTATTGCTTCACCTCGCA
>NZ_CEYLVT010000235.1:6008-10108 GCF_982860115.1 Moorena sp. | reverse complement strand
CATCCGAATCAGTATCACAGCGAGCCCATTCTTGAAGTAGGGCTAAGGTATCTCGGTGGTCTTTATAACCTTGAGCTAACTGTTCTATTGCTTCACCTCGCACATCCGAATCAGTATCACAGCGAGCCCATTCTTGAAGTAGGGCTAAGGTATCTCGATGCTTTTGCCAATGGGTGGCTACTGCTACAACAGCTTGCCTGCGAATATAACTGACTAAGCCTGTGAGATATCGAGACTTTTTAGAATCATAATTATGATCATAATAAATTAAGTCTTTTAAGCAATTCAATAATTCAGTATCCGTTGATTTAATCTCATACCGATTCCTAACCTCAGACAAACAATTCGCTGCCAGAAATAAATTACCAAACTCATCCGCTTCTCCATCTTGTGCCATTAAATCCTCAATAATCTTTCCAGCTTTCTTAGAATCAATCATGCCCACAATCAATCTGAGCACTTCATGCCAAGATTCATCCCGCCAGTGCTTACCAAATACTTCGGTTTTTAACTGTTCTAGGGAAATCTCTTGTTTTTTCTCAAATTTCCTGACAAATTCCCAGGCACAGAAATATTCCAAAAATGTCCGATGCACAAAAGCGTAATAATCGGCTCCCATGAAACACAATATAAAATTGCGGGTGCGCAACTGATTAATCATTACCTTAGCCACTGCTCTCGGATCATTAACATCCCGTAATTTAAGCTCCTCTTTGATAATCCGTTCTAAATCTTCCCCACTAATCAAATTTCCCGCTAATCCTGCTTGATTACCCTGCATGAAATATGCCACTTTTCCTAGCATCTGTTGCTTATCTTGATAATCAATCGTCTTCGGATCCAGACGATTATCTTCTATTAATGCTCGTTCCACATCCCATTGATGGAGCAGTAATCGAGAGGATTGGTTATAGAGTTCAGAGCGGTCACGAGGCAATTCTTGATTGCGATTCAGGATTGCCATCATGGTTAGTAATAGGGGATTTTGCCCCAGTTGTCGAATTGGGGAGGATGTCTCAATTGCTTTTTGTAAGCGCTCCTGTTTCCTAACTTTATCGGCTTGATCAGTAAAGGTTAAATCATGCCAGTGCTCGATAAAGGTTTGAATTTGTTCCGAGTCCAAGTCTTGGAGCATAACATGACGAAATTCAGCATCCCGTAGCCGTTGGGGTTTATAACCAATTACCCGAGATGTCACAATTACTCGTACCTTAGGATAAGTATTAGTAAAGCGATGAATATCCGTAATAACATCTTCTCGTTTCCCTGGCTCAAACACTTCATCCAAGCCATCAAACATCACTAATGCCTTACCATCTTTTAACTCCTGATCAAGGTGATGTTGATTGAGATGACATATCGCTCCACTGCTTTGATGGCAGAATTCCAAGAAGTTATTACATTGTCCACTATCGCGATTCCGGATATAGGTGCGTAATTCAATCAGTAAGGGAATTAGTAGAGAACTGTCAGTAGTTAGATCAGTTCTTGCCCACTCCAATCCTAAATATTGCAGCAAGGTAGATTTACCAGAGCCTGGGTCTCCTAAAACCACCACATAGCGATAGCCTTGAGAGTCCTCTATCACATCCAATACCGATTTTATCGGCTGTTGATAATAACGCTCTTTAGCTCGTTGCAACTCCTCTTGGTCAATTTCCTGAGCTAGTTGACCACTCTCTCGCAGTTTTTGATAATAATCCTTAGGCAGTTCATGAATCGCCTCCGGCATCAAGTCATGAACCTCTCGCACATTTTGGGGGATAAATATCTTCCAAAGTTTTAGTTCATTATAAGCACAGCCACTAGTATCCAAACTATCTAATTTGACATTACCGTAGCTCTCTATGAGTGCTTCTTGATATTCCCTTAAGTCAAAATCTGGGGTAATTCCTACTTTCGTATTTTCTGCGATCGCTTCCAAGGTTTGGGAATCTCGGATAGGCCGTAAATCATCGGATTCCCGAATAATCGTTTTTACTTCCTTGACATACCGTTTACCAATATAGTGCCAATCAAATCCTTCCGGTAATGGTAATAAGTCAAGCTCAATCCAAGTCTTATCTAATTTTTCGGTATCTATTCGTTTACAGCCATACTTGAAGGCACTTCCTAGGATAGCTTTAATATATTGATTTTTAATATACTGCTTGAGGGGTTTAGTATATTGTTTTACGTCTTGCTTAGATAAATCAGCATCTTCCAATTCTTCTTCCACTAAAGCCACAAATTCTTTTAAAGCCTTACCGAAGAGTTTTTTCTGGGTATTTTGATCCGATAGTCCGGTATACTCTTTGATAGATTCTTTAAAAAACTCTTTAGTGTAGTCTTCTAGAGCCTCTTTCGCCAACGGACCAATTACTTCCTTGGCGAGATAGCCACCAGCACTAGAAAGTCCCCAAACTGCTAACCAATCCAGCATGATATTGGTAGTTGTTTTTTGCTTTATCTATCATTATAGACAAAAGGCAATCAGTTTGACCTGATGGTGCGTTACGGGACGGACTGTCTCAACACTGGCTACGGATAACATGAGGGCGAGCCTGGTGCATCTCAATGCATGCTATTTGACGCGGTGGTGCGTTACGGGACGGACTGTCTCAACACTTGCTATGGCTTGCGTCTTGGCGAGCCCGTCCCTAACACACCCTACGCCTTAATTCTAAATTCTTCATTCTAAATTCTTCATTCTAAATTCTTCATTCTAAATTCTTCATTTTAAATTATCCTTAGCAAACTTCCGCAGTTCAGGATCGGGGTCATGCTTTGCTCTATCAAGCAATAAAGACCGGGTTTGGTAATTTTTAGGATAATCTTCGAGAATTGCCTTAAGAGCTACTTGTCGAGGATTGTCATCCCAGTCTTCCTTACGGTCAAAGGGTTCATGGAGAGTGCCATCCCATAAAAATTCCAATAACCAAGGCTGGTCTTTCCAACCTTTAGCTAACTGTTCAATTGCTGTATATCGCACATCCGAATCAGTATCACAGCGAGCCGATTCTTGAAGTAGGGCCAAGGTATCTCGGTGGTCTTTGTAACCTTTAGCTAACTGTTCAATTGCTGTAACTCGCACCTGCCAATCAGTATCACAGCGAGCCCATTGTTGAAGTAGGGCTAAGGTATCTCGGTGGTCTTGGTAACCTTTAGCTAACTGTTCTATTGCTGTACATCGCACACTCGAATCAGCTTCAGAGCGAGCCCATTGTTGAAGTAGGGCTAAGGTATCTCGGTGGTCTTTGTAACCTTTAGCTAACTGTTTAATTGCTGTAACTCGTACCCACGAATCAGTATCAGAGCCAGCCCATTGTTGAAGTAGGGCTAAGGTATCTTGGTCGTCTTTGTAACCTTTAGCTAACTGTTCTATTGCTGTAATTCGTACCCACGAATCAGTATCAGAGCGAGCCAATTCTTGAAGTAGGGCTAGGGTATCTATGTGATCTTTGTAACCTTTAGCTAACTGTTCTATTGCTTTACATCGCACATCCGAATCAGTATCACAGCGAGCCAATTCTTGAAGTAGGGCTAAGGTATCTATGTGGTCTTTGTAAGCTTTAGCTAACTGTTCTATTGCTCTAACTCGCACCTGCCAATCAGTATCAGAGCGAGCCAATTCTTGAAGTATGTCTAAGGTATCTCCGTGGTCTTTGTAAGCTTTAACTAACTGTTCTATTGCTGTAGCTCGCACCCACGAATCAGTATCAGAGCGAGCCAATTCTTGAAGTATGTCTAAGGTATCTATGTAGTCTTTGTAAGCTTTAACTAACTCTTCAATTGCTCTACATCGCACCTCCGAATCCGTATCACAGCGAGCCGATTGTTCAAGTATGGCTAAGGTATATTGGTGGTCTTTGTAACCTTGAGCTAACTGTTCAATTGCTCTAACTCGCACCTCCGAATCCGTATCACAGCGAGCCGATTGTTTAAGTAGGGCTAAGGTATCTTTGTGGTCTTTGTAACTTTGAACTAACTGTTCAATTGCTCTAACTCGCACCCACAAATCCGTATCAGAGCGAGCCAATTCTTTAAGTACGGCTAAGGTATCTTTGTGGTCTTTGTAACTTTGAACTAACTGTTCAATTGCTCTAACTCGCACCCACAAA
>NZ_CEYLVT010000235.1:0-5908 GCF_982860115.1 Moorena sp. | reverse complement strand
TCCGTATCAGAGCGAGCCAATTTTTTAAGTAGCCCTAAGGTATCTCGGTGGTCTTTGTAACTTTTAGCTAACTGTTCAATTGCTGTAGCTCGCACCCACAAATCCGTATCAGAGCGAGCCAATTTTTTAAGTAGCCCTAAGGTATCTCGGTGGTCTTGCCAATGGGTGGCTACTGCTACAACAGCTTTAGTGCGAATATCACGGACTAAGTTGGCCTCATCTCTATACTTGTTATCAGTAGAATTTAGATCATAATGAATTAAGTCTTTGACGCGATTCAGTAATCCAATATTCGTTGATTTAATCTCATACCGATTCCTAACCTCAGATAAACAATCCCCTGCCAGAAATAAATTATTAAAATCATCCTCTACTGCACCTTGTGCCATCAAATACTCAATAATCTCTCCACCTTTCTGAGAATCAATCATGCCCACAATCAACTGCAGCACTTCATGCCAATATTCATCCCGCCAGTGCTTACCAAATACCTCAGTTTTCAACTGTTCTAGGGAAATCTCCTGCTTTTTCTCAAATTTCCTGACAAATTCCCGAGCACAGAAATATTCCAAAAATGTCCGATGCACAAAAGCGTAGTAATCTGCTCCCATGAAACAAAAGATAAAATTGCGGGTACACAACTGATTAATCATTACCTTAGCAACGGCTCTCGGGTCATTAACCTCCCGTAATTTCAGCTCCTCTTTGATAATTCTTTCTAAATCTTCCCCACTAATCAGATTTCCCGCTAATCCCCCTTGATTACCCTGCATGAAATATGCCACTTTTCCCAATATCTGTTGCTTATCTTGATAATCAATCGTCTTCGGATCAACACCATTATCTTCTAGTAATGCTGGTTCCACATCCCATTGATGGAGCAGTAAGCGAGACGATTGGTTATAGAGTTCAGAGCGGTCACGAGGCAATTCTTGATTGTGGTTCAGGATTGCCATCATGGTTAGTAATAGGGGATTTTGCGCCAGTTGTCGAATCCGAGAGCATGTCTTAATGGCTTTTTGTAAGCGCTCCTGTTTCCTAACTTTATCAACTTGATCACTAAAGGTTAATTCATGCCACTGCTCGATAAACGTTTGAATTTGTTCCGACTCCAAGTCTTGGAGCATAACATGACGAAATTCAGCATCCCGTAGCCGTTGAGGTTTATAACCAATTACCCGAGATGTCACAATTACTCTTACCTTAGGATACTTATTCGTAAAGCGATGAATATCAGTAATGACATCCTCTCGTTTCCCTGGCTCAAACACTTCATCCAAGCCATCAAACATCACTAAGACTTGACCAGCCTTTAACTGATCATCAAGTTTATTTTGATTCAGATGACCTATCGCTCCACTACTTTGATGGCAGAATTCCAAGAAATTCTGACACTGTCCACTATCGCGATTCCGGATATAAGTGGGTAAGTCAATCAGTAACGGAATCTGTAGAGAACGTTCAGTAGTTAGATCGGTTCTTGCCCACTCCAATGCTAAATAGTGCAGCAAGGTAGATTTACCAGAGCCTGGGTCTCCTAAAACCACCAAATACCGATAGCCTTGAGAGTCCTTGATCACATCCAATATGGATTGAATTGGCTGTTGATAATAAACCTCTTTAGCTCGTTGCAACTTCTTTTGGTCAATGTCCTGATCTAGTTCACCACTCTCTTGCAGTTTTCGATAATCATCCTTAGGCAGTTCATGAATCGCCTCCGGCATCAATTCATGAACCTCTCGCACATTTTGGGGGATAAATATCTTCCAGAGTTTTAGTTCATTATAAGCACAGCCACTAGTATCCAAACTATCCAATTTGACATTACCGTAGCTCTTTAGGAGTGCTTCCTGATATTTCTTTAAGTCAACATCTGGGGTAATTTCTGGTTTAGTTTTTTCTGCGATCGCTTCTAAGGTTTTGAAATCTCGGATAGGCCGTAACTGATCGGATTTCCAAATAATATTTTTGACTTTATTATTGTTATTCTTTTTTCCTTTCTTGAGATAGCTTTTACCAATATAGTACATAGTGCCAATCAAATCCTTCCGGTAATTCTAATAAGTCAAGCTCAATCCAAGTCTTCGCTAATATATCGGTATCTATTCCTTGACAGCCATACTTGAACGCACTGCCCAGGATAGCTTTAATGGATTTATGTTTAAAATACTGCTTGAGAGGTTTACTATACTGTTTTAATTCTTGCTTAGATAAATCAGCATCTTTTAATTCTTCTTCCACTAAAGCCATAAATTCTTTTAAGGCTTTACCCAAGAGTTTTTTCTGGATATTTTGATCCGATAGTCCGGTATACTCTTTGATGGATTCTTTGAAGAAGTCTTTGGTGTTGTCTTCTAGAGCTTCTTTGGGCAACGGACCAATCACCTCTTTGGCGAGATAGCCACCGGCACTAGAAATTCCCTAAACTGCTAACCAATCCAGCATGATATTGGTTGTTGTTTTTTGGTTTATCCATCATTATAGAGCAAAGGGAGTAGGGAGTAGGGAACAGGGAACAGGGAACAGGGAACAGGGAACAGGGAACAGGGAACAGGGAATCGGGAACAGTGGTCAAAATCTCCAAAATCTCCCCATCTCCCCATCTCCCTACACTCGCGATAAGTTGGCCAGTTGCTAAGATCAAACTCATCAGTCGGAAAAATTGAGGTCATCTGATGTCACTTGCCAAACCCTCATTTAAAAAAGTTATTCTCCCTCATCCGGCCAAAGACACCCTGCCCACCATGTATGATTTACCCAGTGAAGAGCCGGAGGAGCCGGGTTTGCCTGACGAATTTCATCTTTGGCAACCACAACTGTGTAGTGAAACATTTCACCCTCCTAATTATGACAGCGAAAGGGTGTTTGTGGCCAGTGACTTAAATTTATATTATGACCCCAACCATACCGCTTGGTATAAACGACCGGATTGGTTTGCTGTAGTAGGGATTTCCCGATTCTACCAGGGACAACAGCTGAGAATGAGTTATGTGATCTGGCAAGAAGAGGTCAGACCAATTGTGGCGATAGAGTTGCTCTCTGGGAGCACCAGAGATCAAGACCTCGGTTACAGTGAACGAACGGCAGAACCACCCACCAAATGGGAAGTGTACGAGCAGATTTTAGCAATTCCCTACTATGTCACCTTTGAGCGAGTCAGCAATGAATTGCGAATTTTTAAGTTAGAAGGCGGCAGCTATCAACCCCAAACCATAGACAATTCCCAATTTTGGATCCCTGAGTTGCAATTGGGTATAGGGTTATGGCTTGGTCAATATCGGGGATTGAATCGGTTGTGGCTACGTTGGTATGATCAAGATGGGAATTGGATTCCCACTGAGGCAGAACGAACCGAACTTCAACGGCAACGAGCCGAAGAAGAATACCAACGAGCTGAACAAGAACGTCAACAGAAGGAATTGGCTCAACAACGAGCTGAACTGGCTCAACAACGAGCTCAACAACTAGCAGAACGGTTACGACAGATGGGTATTAATCCCGATGAAATTTAACCCCTGTCTGAGTTTTTCTGTAAGCTAATGCGCGAAGCGCAGGCTAATTGAGGTGCTAAAGGCCTTGGCCTATGGCCACGCGGGGCGCGTTTGGCCACGCTACGCAAACAGCTTATGGGCTACGGGCACCGCTGACTGCTGACCCCTGACTGCTGACCCCTGACTGCTGACCCCTGACTGCTGACCGGTCAAGGATTATTCGGGATGTGATCGATTTGGGCGTAGCCAGTGAAAATTAGCTTTTGCCCTTGGGTCTGTAGACGATTGATGCGCATAGTGACACCATCAAGGTTGAAGCGGTCTAGATCCACCATATTGTTCAAGATCTCATCCAGGGCTAAGGTCAACGTTTTAGATATCTCTTGTAAAGACTCTGGTATTTCATTAGCTTGAAACTGGGAGTCTTTAAACAAAATCCGCCGTCGCCGCTCTACTCCGATAGTAGATGTCATACTAATCGGTACTATGCCGTAATTGGGTAGGTCAGCCTTAGCAAATAACCGTAGACCATTGTTCGGTTGCAGCTGAACTTGCACCTCGGTAAAGGAAACCGGAGCACCACCAGATAGTGCGGTTAACGCTGGTGTAGAAAGGTTTTCCAGCCGCTTTGTAACTAGTTGTGCTTTAAAGGATTGGTTGATGTCAGCTTCAGTGAGAATAACTTGAGCGATCGCTTGAGTAGGTTGTTTCAGAGAAATCTTACCCTTAAGCACTGAGCTGAAGTCGAGAGAGACAGCATCGGTTTCAAAGGACATCTCCTCTGTGCGGAATTCCCGACGAATCACTAAACCACGACCACTCATTTTGAAACTGTCGATGCTACCTTGTAGCAACTTGCTAGAGGGAAAGCAGCGCACAGAAACATCTACCGATTCGCTTGTAGTAAACAGGTGGCGAATGGTCTTGCTGGCAACAGTATTGAGCAGCTGTTCACCCCAGTCGGTGCCAGAATTATTTGTACCGGTGAAGCCACCTAACATAACCATCTTGCATCCTGCGAGAGTTACTTCTACATTTGTAACAAAATGTGAAGAACTCAGCAATCGATCCTAGGGATGAAGGTTATTTGGTTATTCCCCATTGACATCCAGTGTCGGGTAGGTTAATGGATTGTTCACCTTTAGCTTCCAGTGCAGGGTAGGTTATTTGGTTGGTTATCGGTTAATAGGCTCTAGTCTCTCAAAGGTGTTAGCTCCAGAGAGTCTCAACCTTTATAGCATTTGTCATAGTTATCAGGTACATTCAATTTTCTTATCTCATCTTGATGCAGTCGCTAAATACCACAAACCTACCCCTGTCAGCTGCTCCCTGCTCCCTGTTCCCATTAACCCAGGGCGTAAGCACCTGACCCAATTGAGAATTGCTTTATATTCCTTGACCTAATTGTTTACTTTCGTAAAATGTAGCTTAATATAATTAAGGCTTTATAATACTTGTAAAAGATAGTCAAGAACAAAAATTAAGCTAACGTTGCGGTCTGTAACGTAATTAATGGGATTAAAATGAGTATCACCGATTCTCATTTACCGATTACCCCTTACTAAACTCAGTTACAGCAAAGACTCCAGGTCAATACAGCAACCAGAGCTTTTTTTGTTCTCCTACTTTGCAAGCACCCCGCTCGCCCATAGACGAGGCAATAACACCAATAGTTAATCCCACACCTCCGCCAGCGGGTAGGACCAACGGGCTAATCTTGCCCGAATAGCTAAAAAACTCGGTTAAAAACTTCTAGGTATACGATTATGAGCGATAGCACTGTGAGCGATAGCACTGTCAGCGATAGCACTGCAATCAATGAAAACACTACCGCAGTTCAGCTAGCAGAAGCTCCAGCACAGGAAACCTCTGCCTTAGATACAATTCCCCCTTTACCTGGAAACCGTCCCATTGCTCCTAGTGAGCTTCATATTAGTGAAACACAAAGCATAATGGGACATCGACCAATTGATGCCAGTAATCTTGAGGTATTAGAAACGATATCTGTAATGGGAGACCGCCCCATTACCTCTAGCAACATTGAGGTACTCGGTATCATGAAGGTGTCTGGGGAGCGGCCAATTGCTGCTAGTAATCTTGATCTTGACGAAATAGAGTACATCATGGGCAAGCGTCCCATCGCCCCAAATGATGTTGATGCTGATCCACAGCTGATGGGTTATTTAGATTAAATTCAATCACCCTTCGCTGTAGCGATCGCTCTGACAATTGTTTGTTCCAATAATCCCCTGTTTTGAAACAGGGGATTATTGGGCGTTTATTAAAAATGGAATGATTTGAATAGTTTTGTGGAACGCAATTTTTAAATTAAGAATTAAGAATTAAGAATTAAGAATTAAGAATTCAACATTCAACATTCAACATTCAACATTCAACATTCAACATTCAACATTCAA
>NZ_CEYLVT010000234.1:0-11682 GCF_982860115.1 Moorena sp. | reverse complement strand
CAGTTCTACGCAAGATGCCAGTTCTACGCAAGATGCCAGTTCTACGCAAGATGCCCATTCCAGAAAACTCTTAAAAACATTCCATTATTAAGCAACGCCAGATGTTGCTGATTAATTCAAGAACGCTGCCGTTTCGCTTCGTACAACATCAAGGCAGCAGCAATCGCTACATTTAAGGATTCTACTCCTGGCATCAGGGGAATCTTAACTTGCTGATCTGCGGTGTTTACCAAGTCTTCCCTAAGTCCAGCTGCTTCATTGCCCAGGAGTATTAAGCTAGGACAGCCCCAATCTATGTCCCAGTAACTGACCTTAGCATCTGGTACTGTGGCCACTACTTGTATCCCTTGAGCTTGAGCTTGAGCTACGAGGGTGGGCAAATCCGGGGTAACTGCCATGGGAAGACGGAACCACTGACCGACTGAGGCTCGCAATACTTTAGGATTATCTAGCTCTACACTATCGGAACTTAGCCACAATCCTTCTGCACCAGCGGCTACAGCAGTTCTAATGATTGTTCCAAGATTTCCTGGGTCTTGTATGGTTTCTAGGGCTAGCCCTAGGGAGAGGGAATTGAAGGGTTTCGGGGAAAGGGGAAGACGGGTTGCTGTGGCTATCACTCCATCAGGCTCAACTGTAGTAGCGATCGCTTTTAGTACAGACTGACTTACTACTTCCACTCTTTGAGACCGAACGGAAGCATCGTGGGATAGTTGTGGATGAGCGTCAAGCCATTCTGGTGTATAGCAGAGGGTTACTAGGGGATAATCTACGGCACAGGCTTCTGCCAATAGGTGGGTTCCCTCCAACAGAAACAGGTCTTGCTGCCGACGTCCTTTTACTCTGTGCAGCTTGCGAATTTCCTTGACTAGGGGATTCTTAGTGCTTGTCAGCATACAAGTCTGGCTAATTATGCGGAACCCGGGACTTGAACCCGGAAGTCCTTGCGAACACTAGAACCTGAATCTAGCGCGTCTACCAATTCCGCCAGTTCCGCTTTTGTTGGCGTTATAGCAATCGTTGGTGATTCCGATAGTGGTCAGTTCTGAATCAGAACTGTCACGGTTGACGATTCAACTTAGAATTGCTAATGGGCTTGCTCTGTTAGCTCACCGGTTTTATAGTATACAGCATTTACTGGGATTGTGACTACTCCTACATCAAATCAAAGATTATGATGTAGGCTTCTCTCTCCTCACGAATGAGACTTACTGTTCCTCGATATCCTGTATCGATTTACCACAGCCATTGAGCGGCAGTCCAACCGCCATCAATCTATTATACCAAAACCAAGAGACCCCGTCAGGTAATTCCCCTCCCGCGCTTCATGCGCGGGTATAACGGGAGACCCCTTACCTGTTTAGTTGGACAAGAAACTTGTCGATAGCCGCAACGCCTGCAAATTTCCCGGTTTAGATTGCCAACTACTGAGTATAGTGGAAAACCTGACATTCGATCAAGATACTTGGAAAACTAGACATTTATAAAGTTTCAGGTAAAATCAAAACCAAATTTAACATTTCGCCAGAAATTACAATGATTTTGGAGGATAGACCCATTAGTCACTCTCAAAGCCCGATAAATCCACAATCTCTCTCCCAGGAAAACGAATCGGTTCTCAAGATTTGGGGTAGAGCGTCTCTCCACGGACAGGTAAAAATTAGTGGAGCTAAAAATTCTGCCTTGGCAATTATGGCAGGGGCTTTACTGTGTTCTCAAGATTGCCGACTGCGTAATGTGCCCTCCCTAGTAGATATCGAACGGATGAGCCAGATTCTTGCTGCTGTGGGAGTCAAGCTAAAACGCAATGGTGACATCTTAGATCTAGATGTCAGCCATATTGGACAATCAAAAGCTCCCTATGAGTTGGTTAGCCAGCTGCGAGCTAGCTTTTTTATCCTTGGTCCGATGCTAGCGCGATTGGGAGTGGCACGGATACCACTGCCTGGTGGCTGTGCGATTGGTGCTAGACCTGTAGACCTCCATGTCAGGGGTCTACAAGCTATGGGCGCTCAGGTTCATATTGAGCATGGGATGGTCAATGCTTATGTGAAGGGCACAGGTAACAACAAGCTAAAGGGGGCGAAAATCTACCTGGATTACCCCAGTGTCGGCGCAACAGAAACTCTGCTGATGGCAGCGACTCTGGCAGAAGGGGAAACCACCCTTGAAAATGCGGCTCAAGAGCCAGAAGTGGTGGATTTGGCTAATTTTTGCCGAGCAATGGGAGCTCAAATTAGTGGTGCTGGTACTAAAACTATTAGTATCTCTGGGGTTTCTAGTTTACATTCGGTGGATTACCCAATTATTCCTGACCGGATTGAGGCTGGCACTTTCTTGGTAGCTGGGGCAATTACTCACTCTGAACTGAGCCTTTACCCAGTAATACCAGAACATTTAACTGCTGTGATTGCTAAGCTACGGGCAATTGGTAGTGAGGTGATGGTGGAAGAACCCAATCGCTTACGAATTATTCCTAATAAACTAACGGCAACGGATATTGAAACCTTGCCTTATCCTGGATTTCCTACGGATATGCAAGCCCAGTTTACGGCCTTGCTGGCTCTGAGTGAGGGAAACTGTGTGGTGAGCGAAACGGTTTTTGAAAATCGGCTGCGTCATGTGGCTGAATTGAATCGCATGGGGGCGGATATCCGGGTTAAAGGGAATAATGCGATTATCAGAGGTGTGCCAATGTTGTCGGGAGCACCAGTAGTGGGTACGGATTTACGGGCATCTGCTGCACTTGTGGTAGCTGGGTTAGGGGCAGAAGGAATAACTACGATTCAGGGACTCCGTCATTTAGACCGGGGTTATGACGATTTGGAGGGTAAACTCCGACAACTTGGTGCTAGAGTAGAACGGGTTCCGGCTCAGATAGAGGAAGAGGAACTTCCTCCGACTCCCACTAATGCCATGACTGCAACACCTTAGTAGTTATAGTCATTAGTCATTAGTCATTAGTGATTGATAAATTGTTAATTGTTAATTGTTAATTGTGATCAATTTTCAATTTTCAGTTTTCAGTTTTCAATATGTCTACTAGAGCTTGCTTTACTGTGGGATACTGATAGTCCCATCCATAACTAGTGGTTCGTTTGGGTAGCACCTGTTGACCTTCCAAGACTACTACCGCTCCCTCTCCCAGCAGGGCTTCTAGGGCAACACTGGGCACTGGTAACCAGGAGGGACGATTGAGAACATCTCCAATGGCTTTACATAGTTCAGACATCAAGACAGGATTGGGGGCTGTGGCATTGAAAATCCCTTCCATGTCTGGTCTGGTTAGGGCAGCTATGATTAAGTTCACTAAGTCATCTCGGTGAATCCAAGAAAACCATTGGCGACCGGTACCGATTGGCCCTCCAGCAAACATTTGAAAGGGGGGTATCATTTTGGCTAAGGCACCGCCATTGCCCAAAACTATACCGATGCGCAGAATCACTAGTCGCACATCAGCTTCTTTGACTTTCTGGGCTTCCCCTTCCCAGGCTTGACAAACCTCTGCCAGAAAGTCGTCTCCAGCAGGACTTGTTTCATCAAAGGTGACTGTTTCACTAGTGCCGTAGTAACCAATGGCAGAAGCGTTTACTAATACCGTGGGTTTAGGGTCAGCAAGAGCGATCGCTTCCACTATTTTTTGGGTACCTAATTGGCGGCTATTGAGGATTTCCTGCTTACGGGCTGGTGTCCAGCGCTCCTCAGCAATGGGGGCTCCAGCTAAATGGACTACACCATCACAGCCTGCGATCGCATTTTGCCAATCCCCTGATTCGGTGGGAGTGTAGGTAATAGTTTCTATATTAGGAAATTGCTTCCTAGCTTTAGCTGAGTCACGGGTTAGGATTAAGGGTTGATGTCCTTCTTCTTGTAGACGCTCCACTAAGCGGCTACCGACAAATCCTGTTGCTCCAGTAATTGCGACTTTCATACGTCATCCTTGATACTTGATATCGTGTCTGATAGCACACTCATGGCTTAGGTTAACCTGGAAGGGAACCCGAAGAGCGGGGGAAAGGTTTAGGATTGGTAATTATCCTTCAGTTGGTGGTTTGCTTTCACCGTAAGCCATGCCGTTGGCTTCAGCGTACCGATTCATGAAGCGCATGAAGCGTTCCCAGTGGTCATCTTGATCAATTTCAACTTTACACTCCACTCCTGCTAGGTCATCTCCTTCTGGACCACCGAAGCGAAATTTTATTGAGGATGGAGTCATATTAATCACCCCTTCTTCGTCTGTTAAGACCATTGATTGAGAAAATCGGTTTCTATAACTGTTGAATTGTTCAATAGCCTTTAACTTTTCAAAGGTCATCAAGACGATACGGGCACCTGAGCGTCGGTTTTTTCTGAGGCTGACGTCACTCAGCTGTTCATAAATACCGTCAAAGAATTGGATGGATGGTGTTGAGGAGTTCATTGGAAATCTAAAAATATGCTTAAATTTTAGTATATCGCCTGAAGAGGGGTTGACAAAATTATTTTTATAGGGAACAGGGAGTAGGAAACAGGGAATCGGGAGTCGGGAATCGGGAATCGGGAATCGGAACCCACCCCTAACCCCTCCCAGGAGGGGAACGGGAGTCGGGAATCGGGAATCGGGACTTGGGAATTGGGAACAGAGAATATAGGGTAAGCCCAAGACAAATTAAGCCAAAATCTGATATAAATCCTGAAAAAGTCGAGATTTATTTGCAGCTTTATCCAGCTAAGAATTCCACGTATCTTCCACCAGGTTTACAGGTGGTTGTACTGAATAAATCAGAAACCAGTTGTATGGAAGAAGAAGCCAGAAGTGCTGATTACTGGTTACAGTTTCATTTCGATGTGCAATTAACAGAAAGATTCAGTGTCAGATTGGCTTTGGATCAGATTGGCTTTGGGGTATACTAGCATCACTAAAGCGATGCAGCGCGGTCTTGGGGGTTCCCCCCACTCGCTATTGCATCAAGAACAGTTTTTAGTCTAAGTTGCTCAAGTTTCATAGGAGATGACAATGCTCATAGTCAAAATGAAACTATTTGATAAGGAATCGGGATTTCATACCAATCTGGAGGTGACTGGTATGAAATTTGAACCTATCGAAGGCTTTTTACCGGCTCCACCACCAGCTCTGAATTCATCATTTGCAAACTGGCAGTTAAGTTATCGTGGTTTGGACGATGTGAAATCATGCTTCTCATCACGTCTTACCGCAGGAAAAGTAGTTAATTACTCAGCTCCTGAAGAAGCTCAGGCGGTAAAAGCACACCTCAATGAATGGCTCAACTCTGGAGATAGGGCGTGGCAACCTATCCGAGATCAATTGATTTCAATAGCAAACCAATCGAATCTTGCTGGTGAAGAAATTCACGTACTCCTTGATGTTCCGGAAACCAACTTGAGCCGCTTTCCCTGGCAAGAGTGGGATATATTTAAAAATCACTACCCAAACGCAGAAGTTATTTTAAGGATTAGAAATCCATCTAGCAAAACAATCATCCCACCTCAAAACTCCTCAAAACTCAGAATTCTAGTAGTGGTGGGTAGGAGTGATGGAATTAATACCGAGTCTGACCTAGAGGTAATCCAAGAGTTAGAAAAAAAAGGAGTAGAGGTCATTACTCTTATTCAGCCTTCTTTTCAGGAGTTATATCAAGCGCTTTTTGAAAGCTACCAGATCTTTATCTTTACTGGTCATAGTAGTTCTCAAGAAGATGGAAAGATTGGTTGGATTGAACTTAATAATCAAGAAAGTGTAACGATTAAGCAATTAAGTGAACCCTTCAAAAAAGCTATAGACAATGGATTGCAGCTAGCTATTTTCAATTCTTGTGACGGGATTGGTTTAGCCAACCAACTGACACAGTTGAATTTGCTTCAATGTATTGTCATGAGAGAACCAGTTCCCGATGTGGTAGCTGTCGCATTTTTAAAATATTTTTTCAAGGAATTTACTGCTAATAAGTCTCTTTTTACTTCAGTACACGAAGCACGCAACCGTCTGGGTTATCTTAATGAAAAATATCCAGGAGTTATCTGGTTGCCAATCCTATGTATCCGAGAATCAGCATTATATAAGCCGTTTACTTTGCAAGGACTGCTCAAAAATCCTATCTTAAAACCCAATATTTGGCAGGGTATGCTCAAAAAGCATCTATTAAAAACCGAGATTATTATGCTATTGTTTTTGATTTTTTCTATCTTATCAATAATCAACATAACTATAGGAAAAGGGCCACTATCAAGACTCATATTACCACCAGAAATAAAAGTTAATCCAAGAGAATCTATTCTAACTGATGTAAATACACCTCCAGGAACATTCCGGTACGGTGGGAGTACTACTTGGGCAAAAATTCGAGGTTTAGTTGATGACAAAATTAAACAAAAATTTCCTCAGTTCAATCTTGTATATACTGAGCATATGAGCCTACCACCAGGTTCTGGCACTGGTATTCGGATGCTTTTAGATGGTCAAATTTCTTTTTCCCAGTCTTCACGACCCATTCAACCTGAGGAACAGCAAAGAGCAAACCAAATGGGGGTTAAGCTCAAGCAAATTCCTGTGGCTATCGGTGGCATGGCTGTTATTGTTCATCCTGAGCTTGATATCAAAGGTTTGACTTTAAAGCAACTCAAAGGCATCTACACAGGTAAATTAACTAATTGGCAGCAAGTAGGTGGACCAAATCTAAAGATTACACCCTATTCTGCACCTCGTGACAGTGGTGGTACTGTAATTTTGAAAAAACACCTTTTAGAAACAGGCCAAGATTTTGCTCCCAATGTTATTTATACAAGAACTCCTACTGAAGCTATAAACAAGGTGGGGAATTTAAATAAAGAACGTGATAACGGTGGTATTTATATGGCTTCAGCTTATAATTTAGTTGGTCAGTGCAGTGTTAAACCTGTGCCTATTGGTCGTAGCAATCATGGTCCATTTGTTGCCCCATACGAAGGAAAACTTGTCCCAACAGAAGATTGCCCTGAGCAGCGCAACAAACTGAATCATAAAGTCTTTCAAAACAGTAAATATCCTATTACTCGACGTTTGTTCGTTATTATTAAAGAAGATTCTGGATATGATCAGAAAGCCGGAGAAGCTTATGCTAACTTACTTTTGACAGATGAAGGGCAAAAATTAATAGAAGAAGCTGGATTCATTCCTCAGAGGGGGCTAGAAAAATAATTCTAGCAATTATCTTTCCTCATGAGGTACAATTTTATGGGTTTTAGCTTGTAGGGTGGGCAAAGAAAGTTTGGTTATTTTTGAGTGGTTTAGATTAGATTACTTTGCCCACCAGACTTCAATAGTTATCTTCCTCTGACCATTCAATTAAAATGCTATATTTCATGGCTCTTCTCCATTCTAAACTCTCGACTCCCTAAAAGCTAATCAGCTAATAATAGTTACAGCAAACTTAGGGATTGTATGGTTTTAAGGTCTGCTTCAAAATCGGCAACATCATAATTCAAATCTAAACCGCGCTTGGCAAGTTCATGCTGAAATTCAATCACAGTTAACCCCGTCCAGGCACGGAATTTGCCACTGCTGATTTTGTCTTGTTTATACAGCATTAGCGCAATTTCAAGTTTGAATTCATCCTCAGTCATTTGGCTAGCTTGGACAATATCGTCAGGGATAACTACACTCATAATACTGTAAAATTATAGTAGTTAAGTTACTCTACAAATGAACCGCCGCCGCATTCTCAAAGCTGGACAGTCGTATACCTTCAATCAATATTTTGATCTTCCCTTTACTCTAGAAGATATCTTGGCTGAATTTGACTGTACCTTTGTGCGATCGCATATCGATCTCCCCCGTCAGCCTTTCACTGCTGCTATTGAACCCCTGCTGCACCAACTCCAGCGTAACCGCAAGCGCATCGAGCTGATCAACGAAACTGCCCGTCGCGAAGCCCTGATCGCACCAATTCTGTTTGAAGTAGTCGATCTCACTAATCACCGCATTTACATTGAATATTCTATTGCGGTTAACGAACACCTGCGGGGAACTTTAGATTATTACATTGCCAACCATAACGTGATTGTGATCGAAGCCAAACAATCTGATCTGGTACGGGGCTTCACTCAACTGGCGGTGGAGTTGATTGCCCTTGATCAGTGGCTCCAGTCTGACCAGAGAATTTTGTACGGCATTGTTACCACCGGAGAAGACTGGCGTTTCGGTACTTTTAATCGCGTTGAACGTTCCATACAACAAGACCCCAAGCGCTACATCGTCCCAGAAGAGCTAACCGAGTTGCTGGAAATTTTAGTCGGGATTATGAATTGAAACGGTTAATTAATTATAGTGGTTTTTAATTAGGGAATCGGGAATCGGGAATCGGGAATCGGGAATCAGAGGGGAGTAGAGACTTAGATAATTTACAGAAATAAATACAGATGAAAAACTACTATAGTATCTTAATTGAATGGTCAGAGCAAGACCAAACCTACATTGCTAGTTTGCCAGAATTTGGTCCCTATGCTCATACCCATGGCAGCAGCTACGAAGAGGCTCTCAAAAATGCTAAAGACGTGTTAGAGCTTTTGGTAGAAGATTACCAAGCTAGAGGGAAAGAGTTACCTTTATTAAATTAGAGTACTTCTTATTTTGGTATTGAGTTATTTTAAAACATTACTCACAATCACGATAACAGTAGCACTGGCAATTAAGCCAAACGCTAACTGAATTACCCATTGTGTGGCTTGTTGGTAATTGCTAAATCTTTCATCAAACTTTTTAACTTCATCTGAAAGCTGATCAAGTTTTCGGATTACATCAGTTAATGTTGGTTCTGAATCTTGATTTTTGTTAGGTTCTGGATCGGTAGTGATTGTCATCGTTAAACTGCCCTAATTATAGTTTTAATTATAACAAATTTGGGGAGCGATCGCACTATAGCAATCCCTGTATAAATAGTGATAATTTTTGTTAACGACTCCCAACTCATGACTCCATTAAAAGCATAATTTTCTACCTCAAACTCGGTAATTTATAATATATCATAACCGGCTTTTATCAAGCACACTGGGCAATGGAAAGTTTTTATTTGCTAGAAGTCTCACTACCTTGCCTCAGCCATCGGTGCCAACGTATAGATAACTTCATCTTGCATACATTCAACACTAAATGCAAAAATTGCTCGAATTGATTCTGAAGTTAGTGTTGGATAGCTCTCCAATATCTGTAACTCTGTCCAACCAGCAGCAAACAAGCCTAAAATAAACTCAACGGATAAACGAGTGCCTTTAACCACTGGCTTACCTAATAAAAAGTTTGGATTGGAATGAATGTCTTCTCTCCAATTCATGAGGATTAATTTTTTGATTATATTTATGGTTAACTAGTTTATAGCATTTAATTAAACTGATTTATTGTATATCGTATTTTTACTGTTTCCTGCTCTATCAAAAAACTATCCAATATAAAAATACTGCAAAGATTACCCATAGTTGAGTATATAAAATACCAAAATTACTATTTGTAAATAAATGTAAAAACTTTCAATTACCCCTTGCATTTTTTTCAGGAGTTATATATACTATAGAAAGTTACGACCGATACTAATAACCGCGCTGGTAACAGCCTTTATCAAATCAGCGCGGTTTTCCTCCCACTCAAATAGGAGTTACTTCCATCATGCCAAAAATATCACGATCATCAATCGTGGCTTTTCAGCAAGCCACCCTGCCCTTTGTGAAGGAGGTAGGTTGATATGTAAGCTTATGCGCTACGCGCACGCTGCGCGAACAGCCGTCAGCCGTCAGTCCTTAGCCTTGGCCTTAGGCCACGCTACGCGAATGGCTGAAAGCTGAAAGCTGATAGCTGATAGCTTACCTCCCTAAAACCTAAAACCTAAAACCTAAAACCTACACTAATAATCCCCCCCAGACCCATAGCGCCATGCTTCCAGCCAACGGTGGTAATAATATTTTGGTTTCGGTGGCAAGCTAGTCAACATGCCACTGAGTAATTTACCTACTGGATACAAACTACTGTAAACAGCTAAATTACTATAATGAACCATCCAATCCAATAGCATCGTTAATCCTACTTGAGGAATCACTGGCACCACTAATCCGGGTTTAGTTAATGATGTCACAAATAGCGTTTTAGATAATCCTGAAAACTTCACTACATCTTGGAGGAAGGGCTTAAGCACATCATCTCCCAGGTTTGCCATGGCTTGGAATACGCCAGTCAGTAATTGATTAATTTGATTTGGTGCTAGTTGTTGCTTGATGCCAACACTCATCGTCCGTTGAAACATCCAAGTTACGCCAATATTAGGCTGATAGGGTTGTAGTTGGGCTAAAGCATTCCGGTCTAGCAAATCATACTCCAAGGCTTCATGAATTCCGTTACTTAGACGCTTTAAATGTCTGACCATGGAACCAAATCCACCAAAACTGACTGGGGATTGCCCACCACTGCTATCCCCTATGGGTAAAATCCGATTCCAAGGCATTCTTAGGGGGCTTTTTTGATAGGAAGGAAAAAAGCCAAATAGTACTCGTTTAAAATCAAGTTGGGATAACTCTACTCCCTGGTATTCTGGTAAGAGACGGAAGTATTCGTCACATAAAAATTCTAAACTAGGACGTTCGGGATTAGCATCTAAGTAGGTAAATAAATAGGTTGTTCTACCATCCCGGGCTGGAAATGCTTCCCAGAAATATTGACATTGATTTTGGATAGGAGTGAAGGATACTATCAAATCCCCCATGTCATTTTTAGGATAGCCTTCAGCACAGCTACCAACCACTAAACAAACCCCTTCTGGTTTCTGACCTTGCCTGACTTGCTTAACAATTGGGGAAAAATGTCCCATGGCATCTATCAGTAAGCGAGCCTTAACTTGGGTAACCTCCAACTGGTCAACTTTCAACCCGATTGAGACGCCATCGGGATGAATGGTTGCTTGTGTAAAGGATGTCTTTTCAAAGAGCTTACCGCCAGCAGCTAAAAATTTGGTTTTGAGGGTATCGAGCAGAAAGACTGGGTCAACACCAATGTTGAGTACGTCGTTTACCAAGAAATCAGGACCCTGGAAAAAACTGATCCGAGCTGGGTTATACTCGGATGCGATCGCATTCTCTAATTCCGCTGTTGAGAGTAACTCAAGTTCCAGGAATACCTCCAGTTCTTGGCGAGAGATATTCCACTCTTGGTCTCTACCGCGCAAAACCCCCCGTTCAACTACCGCAACTCGCCAGCCTCGCTGTTGTAGAGCAGCACCAATCAGAATTCCTAAGGTACCGCCACAGATTACTACATCCAAGTCTAGGGTGCCTAATCCCTCTTCGGTTTCTGTAATCACCTCTGGGATTGGAGTTGTCCCATCTCGTAAGGCTTTCCAGACTTTGTCAGCACTGCGCAGGCGTCCGAGAACATCACCAGGTAACTGGGATAGGATTTGTTCGGTTTGACTCATGGATGTTGGTTGATACTTAGATGCTAAGACTTTCTTTGTTTTATTTTAAATTTCCACAAGGCTCAGAGGCTGATGCGAACAGCATTCAGCATTCAGCATTCAGCATTCAGCATTCAGCATTCAGCATTCAGCTTAAGCGCTACGCGCACGCTACGCGAACAGCATTCAGTTATCAGCCATTGGTCAAGCTACCCCAACAGCTTTTGAATAAAATAAGCTGACGACTGACGGCTGACCACTGACTGCTGACCAC